>JBLHHU010000178.1:0-7132 GCA_047615735.1 Kiritimatiellia bacterium
TGGTCATGCAACGGGCAAAGCACCTGTCGGCGTTCTTTACCCAATTGACGACAAGCAATGGCATCCCCTATGCCTGGATTGACCAGTACTACAGCCTCACCAACGATCTTGACCTTCTGGAACTGGCAGACACGGATCAGGACAACATGACGACGCTTCAAGAATATACGGCCAACACCTCCCCACTTGTCGACACGGACCTGCTCGAGATTCACGAGCTCATGAGAAACCAATCACAGCCGTACTTTCAGGTGAGATTTAGAACAAAGACCGGACGGCGATACAACGTTTACCGTTCGCAAGGCTTATTGGCGACGAACACGACCCTGCCTATCAAGTTGTCGGTGTTTGGCAACGGCGGTACGCGAACGGTAAGCGACTTTCAGCCGCTCGTTAGCAATGCCGTCTACTGGCTACAGGTCTTCATTCCGTAAACAGGTCACCGTCCGAGGTTAGCGCACCTCGTGGTGCGCCGCGCCGCGGCCCCTGCTCAGGACATCTCGGTGATGATCGAAATCAGCGGCACAAACATCGCGATAACGATAGTACCCACAACTAAAGCCAACATAACAATCATGAGTGGCTCGATGATCGAGGTTAACGCTTCAACCGCAGTATCGACCTCATCCTCGTAATTGTCGGCAATACGCAAGAGCATGTCAGGCAAAGCGCCGGTCTCTTCTCCGACGTCAACCATACTTACAACCATCGTGGGGAACGCACCGGAAGCTTCCATCGGCATGCACATGCTGTCGCCTTCTTTCACCGCGTCATGAATTTCTTGAATCGCGGCGGCAATAACCGCATTGCCCGAGGTGTCGCGTACAATATTGAGTGCCTGCAGAACCGGCACTCCGGACGTCATCAACGTTCCCAGTGTTCGCGAAAATCGAGCGACGGCAGTTTTCATGATCAGATCGCCAACCAAAGGAGACTTAATTTTGACCATATCCAAAAAGAAATGGCCCTTCTTGGTGCGGTTCGTCAGTTTCGTCCCGATGATGACTGCAGCAACGAGCATGACGACGTGATACCAGTAATGAACGAGAATATTACTGGCATCGATAACGAATTGTGTCAGGCCAGGAAGCTTTGCACCATCGAGCATGTCGTCGAAAATGAGTGCAAACTGTGGGATGATTTTGACGAGAAGGAAACAGAGAATCAACATCGCGACAACAAGCACAACGGTAGGATACACCATCGCGCCTTTAATCTTACGGCGAATGCGTTCCGCCTTTTCCATAAACTCGGAGAGACGAGCCAAAACAACATCGAGCACCCCCCCTGCCTCGCCAGCTTTGACCATATTAACAAAGAGGTTGTCAAAAATCTTAGGGTACATGCCGAGCGATTCAGAAAAGGTGTTGCCGCCCTCAACCGACTCACCCATGCCACTCAGTGCGGTACGTAGACCGAGATTTTTCTGCTGCTGCAGCAAAATGCGAAGGCTTCTCAACAAGGGCAATCCGGCCTCAATAAGCGTTGCCAACTGGCGCGTGAAAATGGTCAATTCTTTGAGCTTCACGCCGCCGCCAAGAAAAGCGGGCATCTTGAGCTCCATCTTGAGTCCCTTGGATGCGGACTTTTTGGTCGTGGCAGCCCGCTTAGCAGCAGGCGCGCCACCGCCGCTAAGTGCATTGACAGATGTGGGGAAAAGTCCTTTCGCACGAATGAGGAACACAGCCTCGGACTGATCCGCGGCGTCGAGAACCCCTTCGCTCTCCCCACCCTTCGAATCCATTGCTACAAAGCGAAATCTCGGCATAAACTTTCCTCCGTGGTTGGCCTCAATTATGGCACCGTAATCCTAGCGATCAAGAGAGAAAGTCACTTTTCACGGCAAAGTGATTATTAGTTAAATTAATCCATCGATTGACAAGACATTAGAAACGTGCGATTTATACCGGTCATGCAAATTGAGTCCCTGAAAGTCTATTGTGACGTTGTTCGACACCGCAGCTTTTCGCAAGCAGCGCAGCTCAACAGCATCACTCAGTCCGCTGTGAGTCAGATCGTGTCTCACATCGAAAAGCGTCTCGGACTCTGCCTGATTGACCGTTCCACGCGCCCCCTACGACCAACAGACGCAGGTCAACAGTATTTCGAAGGGTGCAACGCCATTGTTGAAGACCATACAGCTCTCGAAGCCTCACTCTCAGACCAACAACTGAAAGACGAATCGCCCGTTTCGGTCGCCGCGATCTATTCCGTCGGCCTCGGCGACATGCAGCAGATCATTAATGAATTCAGTCAACGTGCACCGAATAGCAAAGTTCGCGTTGAATACCTGCATCCCGACAAAGTATGGGAGCATGTCCTCAATGAGACATCAGACCTTGGGCTGTTGTCCTTTCCCAGAAAGTCACGCGATATAGTCGCGCATCCTTGGCGAGAAGAACCGATCTGCCTGGCATGCGCTCCCCATCATCCGCTGGCCTTACACGGTGACGTTGGTCTTCAGCAACTGGACGGTGAAGCGTACGTTGCATTTGATCGAGAACTGGTCATCCGGCGTAAAATTGACCGCTATCTACGTGATGACGGCGTAAAAGTTGACATCACAATGGAATTTGACAACATTGAAAGCATCAAAAAGGCCGTTAGCTTTGGACAAGGCATAGCCTTGTTACCGCGTCCGAGCCTCTCAGAGGAACTAAGCTCGGGTGCATTGGTCGCTGTACCGCTACGGGGTACGGGACTCGTTCGTCCCCTAGGCTTGATTCACCATCGCCATAGACTTAGCCCATCCGCCCAGAAGTTTGCTGACCTGCTTCTGGAATCTAGCAATTTAGCGCCAACCGCCTCCAAGAATATCGAGCCGTTGGCTGTGTCCGGTTTATAGATAGTAGAAAGGTCGTTTTTATAATGACAAAACAGGCAAAAGATACACCATCCATTTTCCGCCACGGGCGACCCCAAAAGTTCGGTCTCTATGATCCGCAATTCGAAAAGGACGCCTGCGGCGTCGGTTTCATCGCACACATCAAGGGCACACCGAGTCACGACATCGTCACCAATGCCCTGACCATGCTGCATCGTATGGATCATCGCGGCGCATGCGGCTGTGAAGCCAACACGGGTGACGGTGCGGGCATCATGACCGGCCTTCCAAAAGAATTTCTCCAACAAGCTGCAGCCGCAGCTGGCATCACCCTGACACCCGATCAAATTTATGGCGTTGGAATCGTGTTTTTGCCGACAGACCCCGCGCTTCGCGAAAAATGCAAAACCCGAATCGAAGGCTTCATCATCGACGAAGGGCAAAAGCCGTTGGGCTGGCGTGACGTACCACAGGACAATTCAATGATTGGGGATTCCGCCAAGACCGTCGAACCCAAAATGGAAATGCTCTTCGTCGGCGCAGCCGATGGACTTGACGCAGACGCTCTTGAACGAAAACTTTTTGTGATCCGCAAATACGCCACCCGTAAACTTCGCACTCAGAAAGCGCTCGGCGATCAACACCTGTACTTTTATGTCTGCAGCCTGTCGACCAAGGTCATTATCTATAAGGGCCAATTGACAAGTGAACAGGTACCGCACTACTTCCCTGACTTGCGTGACCCAAACTTTAAGAGTCACCTTGCGATGGTGCATTCGCGCTTTAGTACGAACACCTTCCCCTCGTGGGACCGAGCGCAGCCTTTCCGTTTTATGAGCCACAACGGTGAAATCAACACACTTCGCGGCAACGTGAACGCGCTCCATGCTCGCGAAGGCGTCATGCAGAGTAAGCTTTTCGGTGACGATCTCAAAAAACTGTTCCCCATCATCGAACCTGATCTCTCCGACTCCGGCACCTTCGACAACTGCCTCGAATTACTACTCCATGCCGGCCGCACACTACCGGAAGCAGCCATGATGATGATTCCGGAACCCTGGGAAAACCACGAGCAAATGGCCGCGGACAAGCGCGCATTCTACGAATTCCATGCCTGCAAACAGGAACCATGGGACGGCCCTGCATCGGTGGTGTTCACGGACGGGAAAACAATCGGTGCCACCCTCGACCGCAATGGGCTTCGCCCGAGCCGATACTACGTCACGCACGATGACGTCGTGATTATGGCAAGCGAAGTCGGCGTCGTGCCTGTAGACCCTGCAAATGTAAAATTAAAGGGGCGCCTACAACCCGGACGCATGTTCCTGGTCAACTTTGAAGAAGGCCGCATCGTCCCTGATGAAGAAATCAAAAACGCTTGCGCCAAGGCACACCCCTATGAGCAATGGTTGGAGAACCAATTGGTTCATTTAGATCAGATCGCTATCGAACACGAAGCCCATGGATTTGATCCGGAAACACTGATGCCACGCATGAAGGCTTTCGGCTTTAGCACCGAAACCATGCAACATATGCTGATTCCGCTTGTCCACGCCAAGAAAGACCCGATTGGCTCCATGGGTAACGATGCCGCGTTAGCCTGTCTCTCCGACAAGCCACGCATGCTTTACGATTACTTCAAACAGCTCTTCGCGCAGGTGACCAATCCGCCGATCGATTCAATTCGCGAAGAGATCGTCATGTCACTCCGATGCTACATTGGGCCAGAAGGTAATCTACTCGACACCCAGGAAAGCGACTGTCATCGCATCATCATGCCCCACCCCATTCTGTCCAACGAATGGTTGGCGTCACTCAAACACTTGGACCAGTCGGGCTGGAAGACAAAAACAATCGACATCACCTACCCGCGTGAGAATGCGGAAGCACGACGCGGTAAGGCCGTCACCGAATGTATCAAGAAGATCTGCGACGAAACCTCGCAGGCGATTCGCGACGGATATAGCGTCGTCATTCTATCCGACCGACGCACTGACGCAGATAGGGTTCCGCTCAGCTCGTTGTTAGCCACAGCTGCCGTACATCATCATCTGGTGAAACGCACCGAACGCACGCGTATCGGTATTGTGCTCGAAACGGGCGAAGCGCGCGAAGTCCATCACCACTGCCTGCTCATTGGATTTGGCGCGGATGCCATCAACCCATACCTTGCTTTCGAGTCGCTCTGGCAATCTCGCGTGGATGGTTTGTTGGGCGCTACATTTACGGACGACGAAACCGTTGTTGACGCCTACCGAACAGGCGTCGGCAAAGGCATGCTGAAAGTCATGGCCAAAATGGGAATCTCCACGCTGCATTCCTATAAAGGGGCACAGATTTTCGAAGCCGTTGGCCTTGCGGAAGAAGTCATGAACCTCTGTTTCGTAGGAGCCGCTAGTCGGCTGAAGGGCATTGGTTTCGACGTCCTCGCAGAAGAGTCGCTGCGCCGCCACGAACAGGCCTATCCAACACGCGATACCGTCAGCACCAACGTTTTGGAAAACGACGGTCAGATCTACTGGCGTGCCGGCGGCGAAAAGCACACGTGGAAACCCGAAGCCGTGGCAAGCCTCCAGGTCGCTGCACGCACGAACAATCGCGATGCTTACAAAACTTTTGCCGCCAATTGCGACCTAGAAGCACGCGAAACGTGCACGTTGCGCGGCTTGCTCAATTTCAAGCCTTTGTCATCCGGGCCTGTGCCGCTCGAGGACGTCGAGCCAGCCAGCGAAATCGTCAAACGTTTCTGCACTGGCGCGATGAGTTTCGGCTCGATCTCAGCGGAATCGCACGAGACACTCGCCATCGCCTTGAATCGTCTGGGTGGCAAATCCAACACAGGTGAAGGGGGCGAAGACCCTATTCGCTTTGTGCGCATGGAAAACGGCGACTCAAAGCGCTCTGCAATCAAACAGGTCGCATCCGGTCGCTTCGGCGTCACGATCTGGTATCTTAACAATGCCGACGAAATCCAAATCAAAATCGTTCAAGGAGCGAAGCCAGGTGAAGGCGGCGAGTTGCCCGGTCACAAGGTCGACGACACGATCGCCCGGATTCGTCACTCCACGCCAGGCGTCGGACTGATCAGTCCCCCGCCGCATCACGACATCTACTCAATTGAAGATCTAAAACAGCTGATTCACGATCTAAAGAATGCCAACCCAAGGGCACGCATCAGCGTTAAACTTGTTTCCGAAATTGGCGTTGGCACCGTTGCCGCCGGCGTCGCCAAAGGCTTTGCGGATCACATCCTCATTGCTGGCGATGTGGGCGGCACAGGCGCATCCCCGTTGACCAGTGTCAAACACGCAGGCATGCCATGGGAGCTTGGCATTGCAGAAACACACCAGACGCTTGTTCTGAACGATCTGCGTAGCAGGGTTGTTCTACAAACCGACGGCGGCCTCAAGACGGGCCGTGATGTCGTGATTGCGGCATTGCTAGGCGCAGAAGAAATGGGCTTCAGCACGGCGCCACTGATCGCCTTGGGCTGCATCATGATGCGCAAGTGCCACCTGAACACGTGCCCAGTCGGCATCGCCACGCAGGATCCTGTCTTGCGCAAGAAATTCAAAGGCAAGCCGGAGCACGTCGTTAATTACCTGTTCATGGTTGCCGAACATGCACGCGAAATCATGGCCGAACTTGGCTTTACGTCCATCTTAGACATGGTGGGTCGAGCCGATGTTCTCGAAGCCAACAAGGCGGTTCAGCACTGGAAATCTAAAGGCATCGACCTCTCACCCATGCTGATCAACGCAAGCGAAGCGCGCCCCGAAGCGGGTGTCACATGTACCCAGAAACAGGACCACGGCCTTGAAGACATTCTGGATCGACGCCTCATCGAACAGGCTGCACCTGCACTGACCTCTGGCCAGGCCGTCGCGATCAACGAGCCCGTGATCAATACGGACCGTGCTGTCGGAACGATGCTATCGTTCGAAATTGCCAATCACCACGGCGAAGCCGCCCTACCCGACGATACGATCAAAATCAAACTAACCGGTTCAGCAGGTCAAACGCTGGGCGGCTTTTTGTCGCAGGGCGTGACCATTGAACTTGAAGGCGACGCGAATGACTACGTGGGCAAGGGCCTATCCGGTGGACGTATTGTCATTTATCCCCCAAAGACCTCCACCTTCAAGGCCGAGGACAATATTATTGCAGGCAATGTAGCCCTCTACGGCGCTGTGCGCGGAAAAGCATTTTTCCGAGGCATCGGAGCAGAACGGTTTTGCGTGAGAAACTCTGGCGCCACGACCTGTATTGAGGGTGTGGGCGATCATGCCTGCGAATACATGACAGGTG
>JBLHHU010000179.1:0-7125 GCA_047615735.1 Kiritimatiellia bacterium
CAGCTTGCCCGCCGTAGCGCGCAGCGCGAAGGAGGGTTCTTTCCTTCGTGTCCTTTGCGATCTTCTGTAAAATTCTTAATAGTGCCGTAGTAACTATGCACGGATGGCTTAAATTAGCAGCATTCGGGACAGACCCGAATGCTGCTAATTGGTACGGCGCGCGTTCGCGTCAGGAAATCTTCTATCAAGACTATTTTGAGAACCTGGCCACACAACACGACAATTTCGGCTTCCATGTTGCACTATCCTCCCCCCTTACCGAGGATCAATGGACGGGCTTAGAAGGCATGATCCACGACGTGGTACTGGCGCAATACTTGAAAGAGCACGACAAACTTGATGCCGTCGAATTCTATTTATGCGGCCCCCCGCTCATGATTGCAGCCTGCCAAAAAATGCTCGCCTCACTCGGCGTCACCCCCATGCAAATTGCCTACGACGAATTCTAAGCGGCGTCACCATCCACGCGGGACAAGCGAGAGCGCGCAGCAACGTTCCCAAATGTAGCCGCCGACGCCAGTCGGTGGATTGTTTTACCAGTCGTCCGTGCGGAACGGTGAGGCAGGAAGACCCTCTTTGTTGTACAGATTGGCGCCAGCCGGGTTGGTCGTGTAGGCATAACGAACAGCGACGGGTGCGGCGACCGTCTTTGCAGAAAGAACAACCTTGTCCCCTTCGATTCGGCCATCCGCCCACGCCCAGACTTTATCAGCCCCGGCAATGGCAAAATGCTTGAGAACGCCATCAGCGCTTTCGGTCGTCGGCTCCAAGCCCTTTTTGCGAATGCCCGCCATCAAGCCGGAACCGACATGATCAAAGGCGACGTGAATCTCATTACTGCTGACCGTGTGTGATTTGTAGAGTGGCCCACTGTGCACAAGGTCGCTCTGCCCGTAGTCTTTGGCCAAGGCCCACAGCGCCAGACGATGCCCGACGTCCTGTTTATTGGCAGGATGAATGTTGCCACCATTGCCGATGTCCGTAATGACCGCCATGCCGGTATGCGGCAAGGTCAACGTCATACGCTGCGCTTCGCGCAGTTTGGCCCAACCATCACCACCCTTCGGATCGGTGTTGGGCGTCCGGAAATCAGCCAGTTGCACGAAATAGAAAGCCAAGTCCTGGCCCCACACCTCGCGCCAACCTTCAATCAGCGCTTTCTTCTTATGGAAGTAGGAAATACCCTCCTCGCCATTAGACTCGCCCTGATACCAAATTGCGCCGCGAAGCGTATAAGGCACGATGGGGTGAATCTTTTCGTTATAAATCATGGTTGCCGCCCGGTTCCCCGACAGCTTTGTTGATACGGGCAGTGCTGCAGGATGCTCGCCTGCAAGAACCGCAGCTTCAGCCAGAGGGACCCAAGCCTTCACAGCCGAAATCAGCGCTTGGTTCGCCAATTTTCCAGCCTCGCTTCCGGGCGAAAGGGCGTCCACCTTATCCGAAATGCTCTTCAGCTCCGGGACCCGACGAAACCCTTCCGGCGGCGTCCAGGGTTCGACGCGCGTGCCACCCCAACTGGAATTGATCAAGCCGATCGGCACATCAAGCTCCTGCTGTAGGCTGCGGCCGAAAAAGTAGCCCACCGCCGAAAAACCTGCAACGGACGCCGGCGTGCATGACGACCACGTTAACGACAGGTCCTTACGTGGAACGGCCGAATGCGTGCGAGGCGTTGTGACGAGACGGATCAAGGGGTGCTTTGCGTCTGCGATCTCCTGTTTGGAATTAATGGCGCGCGAGAGCGCCCACTCCATGTTGGATTGCCCGGAACAGAGCCAAACTTCCCCGACAACGACATTGGTGAATGTGATTGTGTTCACGGAAAAAGCACGCGCTTCAGCAGAGGCCTGCATGGCATCCAGCTTAACCATCCACGTTCCATCGTCCTGTGCTTTTGCCTGCTTCGATTGGCCGGCGAATGAGACCGTGACGTCTTCCCCCGCCTCAGCCCATCCCCAAACCGAAACCGGAACCTGCCGCTGCAAGACCATGTCGTGGCCGAAAATTCCGGCCACTTTAACAGCCGCACGGCTGACGCCTGGCGAAAAAGCGAGAACGACTGTGAGAAGAGCGACCCTACGGATCAACGTCATTGTGCGCATCATGGCTGGTTTCCTTTTCGATATTTCCCGTGGTTGAATCGAAAAGCCTTACAGATTCACAGCGATGCCACAAGCCTCAGATCAGAAAAGTGTCGCGAACGATGTCGACGCAATGGAACAAACACGGCGACAGGCCATGGGCGCAATGCAATCACCCACGCGCTGGCGCGCGCAGCTACGTTCCCACCTGCGTGTAGCTGCTGACGCCAGTCGGTGGATTCCCGTACGCTTTCGCGCTGACGGCCCGTCCCTAATTCATTCCTTATTCAAGCTTTGGCCTTGTCAGGCCTTAGCAATCGAACGATAATACGCGGCATGAAATCACAAAAAACAATATGCATTATCGGGACCTTCGCCATATTCACCTTACTCCATTCGGCGACGTCACAGGCGAACACCAAGCCAGAGGGAAAACCGGGTTACGATAAAACGAAAGACGTGGGCACCGCAGTTCCGACGGGCGCAGACAGCCCCTTCGACGGTACGCAAAAATCAATCGATACGAATTGGGAAATGTGGCCGACCTCAGACATGCCCATCACCTGGTCACTGGTCGACAATCCCACCGGCAGCGGCAAGGTGTTGATGACCAACGGCGGTAAGCGTTGGGGCACGCATGACTTGGTGACCAAAAAGAAGTACACAGACTTCGAAGGGCACGTTGAGTTTATCATGATGGGCAAGCGGGGCGACGATAAGCCTGAGGGCTATGCGAACAGCGGCGTTTATCTTCAAAACCGCTACGAGCTCCAAATCGAATCGCCGAAGGGCAAGAACATCGACGATCCGTACAACTGGAAAATCGGTCCCCATGGCATCGGTGCGTTCTGCATGGACCGCGTGCCGGACGTCAACGCCTGGCGGCCGAACGGTGAATGGCATGCCTATCATTTCATTTTCACAGCGGCACGTTGGGACGGCGACAAACCCCTAGAGCACGCGCACACAACCGTTTGGTGGAACGGGGTAAAGGTTCACGACAACGTGCCCATCAAGCACGCCAATGGCGGCGTCAAGGTCGGCCCGAGTGCCGAAGGGCTCAAGCTACAGGAACATGGCCAGGATGTGCGCTTTCGCAATGTCTGGATCAAAGAGCTTAGCGCCAAGTAAGCCGCACGCTTTAAGTCTCCGTTACGCTTGGTCGCTCCTCAGGGCGACTGCGCGCTGCGCGCGGATTTAAAGCTCCCACTCCGTCGCGGGAGCACTCCAAAAAAAAAGCGGACACCCCTGTTTTTTTCTACAGATTCCAGCCGGGCCTGCGTGGCCGCTTTACCCAGGCGTTCGCTTCGTCGAGATTGGTGACGCGCATGGCCGCATTGTCCCACGTCAGTGTCTGGTCCGGAAAACGTTTACCCAGGTTGCCCAGTAGGGCCAATTCAGTCAGTGGGCCTGAGTAACTAAAGTCGGCGCTGGCTTTTCCCGCTTGCTTGATGGCGTCGATCCAATTCTGTTCATGACTTCCTTTGATGCGTGCAAGTGTCTGGGCCGGTCTCGTGTAGGCTTGCATGGCCGTCTCGGGGATCAGGCGAGGACTGTTGCCGTACACGCCACACGTGATGGCGCCCTTATCACCCTTGAACAAAACGCCACCATCTTTGGGGAGCTGGCGCCCGTCTTCAAGCGCGTTGGGGCGCGGCGGCTCCTGGCCCTCGTACCAATTTAAGGTGAGGGGCGGAAATCCGTCGCGTTTCGGGAATGTGAAAACGATCTTGGCCTTGTCGGGATGCACGTCGCTATTGCCGCCGACGATGCCGCTGCCCGTCACCGACGTCGGCGCCGTGAGTTTCAGCGCCGAATAGACTGAGTCCAGTGTGTGTGCGCCTCGGTCTCCCATCATGCCGCATCCGAAATCCCACCAACAGCGCCAGGTGGCCGGGTGATAACAGCGGTGGTAGGGACGCATCGGTGCCGGGCCGATCCACTTGTCCCAGTCCAATCCGGCCGGAAGTGCTTGGCCTTCTTTGGGGCGCTCTTGCAGAATTGAGCTCCAGGGCGCATGCCCTGGCGGGGAATACATAAGGCTGCACCAGGCGTCGACTTCACGAACCGAGCCAATCGCGCCGTCCCAGATCCATTCGCAGATCAGGCGCAGTCCTTCCATGGAGTGACCCTGGATGCCCATCTGTGTGACCACGCCTGTTTCTTTTGCAGCCTTAGCCAGCATGCGTGATTCGTGAATGTCATGGGTCAGCGGTTTCTGGCAGTAGACGTGTTTGCCCAACTGCATGGCAGCCATGCTGATGACGGCGTGGGTGTGGTCGGGGGTTGCGATGACGACCGCATCAATGTCTTTCTGCTTTTCAAGCATGTGGCGGTAGTCTTTGTAGCGCTTCGCATCAGGATACGCAGCAAAGGTCTTGGCTGCGTACGTGTGGTCGACATCACACAGGGCAACAATATTTTCGCCCGCACAATGACGCAGGTTGGAAGCGCCCATGCCGCCGATGCCGATGCCTGCAATATTCAGTTTTTCGCTTGGTGGCGTATGCCCGGGGCCGCCGAGTACGTGACGGGGCACAATACTGAAAAGACCGGCCGTCGCCGTTGTTGTCGACATGAACCGTCGTCTACTGAATTGCTTTTGCACGATATACAGTCTTTCTTTTTAGAGCGTCAGCGCTGGCCTAATCCAATGGGTAATCTGAGCAACATTTGTTTCTTGCGCATGGGTCGCAATGCCCGCCAATCCAGACCCTATCAAACTGATCCATTAACGCCATAAGTAAAGCCATAGGGACACACATCACTGCTGCTACCGCTTGCTACGCTAAGCCAACCGTGCGTGGCTTGTAAGACACGGTTAAGACGTTCTCAGAAGATCACGAAGCGGAGCGCTTAACCCTGTCCCTGCTATTCCGCTTGGAGTCCGGTGGGCTCCACCGGCAGCTGTGATTGAGCCTTTGCGTCCTTCGCGACCTTCTGTAAATGGTTTTAGATTTTGATACTGGAAACCCTTAAAGTAGCAGCATTCCGGACAGGCCAGAATGCTGCTACTTTAAGCCATCCGTGCATTGTTTCTACGGAACGGTTAAGAATTTCACAGAAGATCGCAAAGGAAACGAAGGAAAGAACCCTCCTTCGCGCTGCGCGCCACGGCGGGCAAGCCGGCGGAGCGCTTAACCCTGTCCCTGCTATTCCGCCTGGAGTCCGGTGGGCTCCACCGGCAGCAGTGATTGAGCCTTTGCGTCCTTCGCGACCTTCTGTAAATGGTTCACGTTACGTTCCACAGAAGGTTGCGCAGACGACCTCTTCCGCTTGCGGTGCGCGCTCGTATTGCTCGAGCTCCGGGCTTTCATCGTAAGGGTTTGTCAGGGCTTCGGTGAAGCGGTTGAAAGGTTCGAAATCGCCAGCTTCTGCGGCCGAGATGGCTTCTTCAACACGGTGATTTCTTGGGATAATGATAGGGTTGTGGGCGCACATCACGCGCTTGCGTTCTTCGCACGCGCCGCCCGTGATCATCTCCCAGGCCGTCATCCAATCGTCGAGACCGTCGACGGCTGTCTCGCCCAAACCCGCAAGAAGATCGCTCTTGCTTGCGCTGTCTGCGACGCGCGTGAGGTGTCGGAAGAACAGTGTGAAATCGAGCTTCTGGTCAGCCAGAAGTTGCAGCGTAGCGCTTATAAACTGTGGTCCATCCGCGCCGACTGAAGTCATGCCCAGCTTCGCAGCAAATCCCTTAAAGAACGTTTCCTTGAAGGTCACCAAATACGTTTCCAGCACCGCGTCGATGCCTGCTTTCGCCGTGTCCGCGTCGTCTGCGATCAAAGCCGCGAGCGTTTCGCCCAGGCGTTCGAGATTCCAGTAACCCACGTTAGGCTGATTGCCCCAGGCATAGCGTCCGTGCTGATCAATCGAGCTAAAGACTTTGTCAGGGTGGAAGACATCAACAAACGCACACGGTCCGAAATCGATCGTCTCGCCACTGATGGCCATATTGTCGGTATTCATCACGCCGTGGATAAAGCCCAGTTGCATCCATTGCGCGATGAGCGATGCCTGCGCAAGCGCGACATTCTCTAAAAGTGCCAGATAGGGATTTGCCGCCGTCGCGGCCTCTGGGTAGTGGCGATCGATCGTATAGTCGGCAAGCGTTCTGATGCCATCGAGGTCGGTTTGAGCAAAGAAGTACTGGAACGTGCCGACGCGGATATGGCTCGCGGCGATCCGGGTCAGGACTCCGCCCGGATGAGGTTCCTCTCTGGGCACGCTCTCCCCTGTGGAGACCGCTGCCAAAGAACGCGTGGTGGGCACATTCAAACCAACCATCGCCTCGCTCACGAGGTACTCGCGAATGACTGAGCCAAGCGTAGCGCGTCCATCACCCCCTCGGGAGAAAGGCGTGCGCCCTGACCCCTTCAGCTGGACGTCGCGCCGATTGTGTCGGCCGTCGATCACCTCGCCAAGCAGGATGGCGCGACCGTCACCGAGCTGCGGCACCCAGCCGCCGAATTGATGACCTGCATAAGCTTGGGCGAGCGGCTCAGCGGATTCGGGAAAGTCGTTTCCCGCCAGCATGGCGACCCCGTCCGCCGATCGCAGCCAGTCCGCATTGAGCCCCAGTTCATTCGCAAGCGGCTCATTGATCCGCACCAGCAAGGGGGCATCCACAGGCGTTGGCAGATGCTTCGCAAAGAATCGCTCAGGAAGATGAGCGTATGTATTTTCAAACGTTATCATAGTTTTAAAGAGATCCTTGGGCTTGGATTAGCGCTACAGCAATACGTCTGTTTAGCATCATACGGCTAAAGACCATATGATCCCAATCATAAGAGAAGAAGAAACCACCAATAGGACGGGCCAAAATGCTGCTACTCTTTGAGGGGTTCCAGCGTTCCTAATCATAATCACTAGCATCCCATAGGCCAAAGACGAGATGAACCACAGAGGACGCGCAGGACGCAAAGGCTCAAGCACTGCTGCTGGCGGAGCCCGCCGGACTCCAACCGGAATAGCAGAGACTGGGTTAAGCGCTCTAACATTGGAGCCCGGCGGGCTCCGCCGGCTTGCCCGCCGTAGCGCG
>JBLHHU010000180.1:0-7052 GCA_047615735.1 Kiritimatiellia bacterium
ACGCGTCGTCGCTGGCTACGCGCAGAAGGATTCGTGCAGAAAATGCGGCGCAATCGCGCAGATCGGTCAGCGAGATCTTGTCGAGGGTGTCTGCCGCGGTATGCGGATATTGCCGTCCCAAAGGCCCGAAGGGGCCCCCACCGATTCCGGCCGTGGGCAGTCCCTGAAGAATGAAAGGGTAATGGTCGGAGTGGCGATGGCTGCGGTTCTGGCAGACAAGCTCGGTCTGCATCTGCTCGGAGAGCTTCGCCATGTAAGCCGCCGCGCGTGGACATTCGTGAAAAGCCAGACCGCGCGGGCGACCGAACGAAGGCGTGTCACAATTGAGCATGAAGCGGCCCTTGCGCAGCTCGGCGGCATGCGTCTTGGCATAATAGTGCGAACCCAACAGGCCAACCTCCTCAGCCCCGAAGGCAATGAAGCGCACGGTGCGTTTGAGATGCTTACGCTGTTTGGCCAGCAGACGCGCAGCCTCGATGACCTGCACGACCCCCGCCCCATTGTCAAAAGCGCCATGACTGAGTTCGTGCGAGTCCAAGTGCCCGCCCATGATCACCAGCTCCTCGGGACGCTCGCTACCCTTGAGCTCGCCGACAACGTTCCAGGTCGTGGACGCTTCGAGGCGCGCATCGAGTGTCAGCGTTAGGCGCAAGTCGTTCTCCTTGGCCAGGCGCTGAAGCTGCAGGGCGCTCTCGCGGCCGATGCTGATGGCCGGAATAATCCCGTCACGTCCCTCAGCCACGCTTCCTGTCACTAGAGTATTACCTTCAAACGGACTACTGAGAATAAACCCGGCCGCCCCCAGCGCGGCACATTGCGCATAGATATCCGTGCGGTGCCCTGAGGCGCCGCCGGTCAGCACCAAGCGCCCCTTGATGCGCTTACGCACAGCCTGAATCTCGTCGCTTGATCCGCCCCCGATATCCAACAGCCGCGCCGTCACGCCCTCTGGCCGGGTCGCGGCACCGTATGGCAAGGCGTAGCAGTCGATCGTCAGCGCCGATGGCGACGCCAAAACGAGGGACGCTGGTGCACCTCGCCGCCAGGCAGTGAAGGCAAACGGTTCAAGCGCCGCATCATCCAGCTTGTACTGCTTGAAGCGGTCTAGCACATAGTCAGCCGCCTTCCGGTAGTTAGGCGTGCCGGCAAAACGCGGGCCAATGCCGTCACAGAGAGCGGATAAATTATCATCCACGTCGCGCGACGTGCCCGCGTCGGCGAGGATGCGCTTGTCAATGGCTAGGAATGGATTCTTACTCATGTTGTCTCCGTGTTCAGCGCAGTGTCAGCGTCGGGCCCAGGCGAATCCGCCGAATCTTACCATCGGGCTCGATCACCTCGATGACGCTGGTGTTGCCTTTTTCTTTAGTGACGCTCAGACCCAGTTTCTTGCTTCCGGGGTTAAGTGCCGCGACTTGCAGGTTGTCGTGCGTCGCCGCAACCCCCATCCATCGGTAAATCGTGGTGGCTTGCACATGCGGCTGCGAGGGCATGCCGCGGGACACCTGCATCGCGCCCTTTCCGAGCGCGGCAAACGTCATCATCATGCGCTCTTTGCCACGCTTAAGTGAGACCCAATTCGTGCCGTTCTTGCTCTCGGCCAGCGTGTGGAAACGTGACTCGGCCCAGTGCGTGTCAACCTCGCTCGTCCCCGTAACGCGATCGATCACCAGCCAGTAGGTGTTCTCAACCATAAGGCAGAGCCGACCGATGAAGATATCCTTCCAACGCGGCAGGTAGATGTGCGACCCATCGATGCGGATACCCAAAAGCCCCTCGCCCTTGACAACCTGAGTCTTGTCGCAGACGACATTCGTGTTGCAGCCCAGACCATCCACAAAGAGTGTGCTCTTCGACTCCGCGCTGCGACCGTAGACTTCGTGCCCTCGTCGCGTGAAGGTGGTGTCCATGTAGCCGCCATCCTGTTGATCGGTAATCATGAGCTCACCGTTGACGCGACAGCGAAAACTGAGCAGGTCCACCATGCCGTGGCCGGCAATTTCGCTAGAGCCGCCGCGCACCGCCATGCGCAGGGTCGGGAAGGCCTCATCATCGGCCAGAGCCGCCCAGTCCATCCCTTTGTAGATCCGCGCCACGGGAGCCTTCTGCTTTGCGTGCGCGCGCTTGAGCGCGTTCATGTCCGCGATGCTCGGAATGCAGTCGGCGGCGTAAAGCAGGTCGCCGCTTTCGGATCGCTTGTCACTGCGCGTCGTCTTGAGATCCATGGGCTTGAGCAGATAGGCCGCGGCATGCATGGCGGCGCCCGGCTGCTTCATGCGCTTGGCCAGCATGAAAAAGAAACAGGAGGGATGCCAACTATCGTTATCGCCAAAGGTGACGCCGGTGAAGTCGAGCGGAAAATTCAGGGACTGACCGAGTTGCTTAATCTTGAACGCGGGATGCGTTTTACCGGTGGCATTCTCCCAGCTGAGCAAATAGCGCATGGAATAGTTCATGCCGTAGTTCCAGTAGCCGGTCCCTTCGAGACAACCGCCACCATTCTGAATCGACGACTTAAAATACTCGCCCAGGCTCTTCTCGACGAAAGGGATCAGCTTGCGCGCGTCCGCCAAGTCGTCGTAGAACGCCAGCGCCATGATGCCCATGCCGCCGGCACAGACCCCATTCCAGTTCGACCAGACCGTGTTGGCCCACCAGAGCGGATTCTTGAGACACTTGACCGCCTCGCGCATCAGGAACCTGTCCAGCACATCAAAGAAGACCTGTTGTTCCTCGGGCGTGATCTCAGGACGGAAGAGGTCATACATCAAGCCAATCGTTGCACAAAGCTCGCCGTAGCTGAGGCAGAACGGCATCTCGACCTCTGCCGGGATCGTATGGTTTGCTTCACAACTGATGTGGTTGAACTTGAGTAGTCCCGCCACGTGTTTCATCGCCGCCTTGCGATAGCGCGCCTCACCGGTCAAGACCCAGGCGCTGGTCAGACACTGCAGATGAGCGTCGATCGAACGTGTGACGCCTTGATAGCCGACCGTCACGTCCGATTCCTTCAACGGAGCGCGACGCACGAGCCCGTTCGCATCACGAATCACGCGCTCAGCCATACCCTGAAGGTAAGGGCTGTGCAGACGATCCTTAAGGGTCGCGGCAGTCTGCGCGCTCACGTAGAGACGGGGTGAATCAATCAGCTTCAATTTGGCCATCGTGTCCAGTCCTCTGTTTGGGTCGGATTCTAACAAGTCGTTTCATCATCAGAAACACGTTTGCACCCTAACATCCAAATACCCAAATACCCAAGTACCCAAGTACCCAGCCGACCGAAGGGAGACAGGCCGACGCTTCGGCGGCAACGGAGCGAAGCGGAGTGGCAAACACCCAAACACCGAACTCGACCCGTCCCCTTCGTAGTTCAATCGTAGCGAGGCACGAGCGGAGATTGTCCCCGATCCAAGCCGTGCAGAACAGCCGAAGACAATCTCCGCTCGTGCCTCGCTACGATTGAACTACAAAGCTCTTTCACTGACCCGTTTGGGTGCTTGGGTCCTTGGGTATTTGGGTATTTCCCCGCCCCTCCCACCGATGCATCAAGGGCGGGCAAGCGCTTGCTTGATTGCTTGGGCGACGGCTTTGCCTACCACGACTTGTTGCGCGCCATCCCAGTAGTGCACGTCGGTGCCTTGACTCCACGCGTCGAAGAACTCCGACTCACGGATGGCTTTGTTGAGATCGTTGATCAGAATATCGGGATGCTTGGCGAGCACCTCCAGCGCGGCTTGGTTGAAGACTTGATCCTCACCGTTACGGCGCCCCATGGTGCGGTCCCCCCAGCGCCCTACGGAACTCTTGGGAATCGGGGTCGTGGAACACCACATCAGTTGCGCACCGGTCTTGCGCATCACCGCAATCTCCTTCTCGAGATTGGCCTTGTAGCTTTCCAGGTCAAGCTGATGAGCGCCATAGCGCTTGGTTGCTTCATCGTAATCTTGTTTCAGATCATGCAGCCCGTGATTAAACTGAATCAAATCCCAGTTCAGCCCCTTCTGCGTGTAGTCTCCTAACCAGAGTTCAATGCAGGTCACACCACGGTCAGAGGGCCCCGCATTGCCCTCAACGCGGTAGTAATTGGCGATGCCCGCCAGCTCGGCCTTGGTCGCCTCATGGTAGTTCATGCTGATCGAGTCGCCAACCACGAGTACCCGTGGCAGCGCGGGGTCGTCTACCGTGCGCGGATCAAGCACGGGATAGATTTCAAGCCGCTTGGCGATGAAGCGTCCATCGATGCGCGTGCCTTGGATGTGCGTCTCCCAGAAGCCCTCATTGAGCGCCGCCGCGTTCGCCGGCGTGTAGACGTCCACCTCGCCATGGGGTCCGGGCAACGAGGCCTTCAGCGACGTGCCGTTAAACGCAATAACGCCATCGCGATGTTTCGGCGACACTGGATCGGCCGTAAACCACCCCCGCAGACGTTGACGATCTTGCGAGAGCCCCAGTGGGCCCACGGCCGCCGGCAGCACCTTCACATGCTTGCAACGAAAGGGCTGGCCGGCCTCGATGGCCGCAGCATGTCGCTCAGGCAAGGCATAAAATTCGACGAACACGCGCTCCGTAATCGCCTTAAAACTGCGATGCCGCACCACTTTGACAAACTCGGTTTCCGCATCCCAATAAACCGTATGCCGGGACTTCCCCTCATGCGTCTGCGGATCAATCACGGTCTCCGTTAAGAGCTCGAAACCCCTGGCCGACGCGTCGACATTGAAAATCTTCCCTCGCACACCATCAAGGTCTTCCGCCGCATGCATATTCCAGACTCCAAACAAGGCGACCAATACGCCCATCAAAAAACATTTCACGTGTGACTCCCTTTAAATATGATTAACCCTAGACGAAGCAGTTAACACCACGAAGGACACGAAGACCACGAAGTAATTCGTGGAGCCATTCAACACCTCCGACCCTTCGTGCATTTCGTGCTCTTCGTGGTGATTTCAACTGCACTTTTGAGCACGAATAGTCTTTCCGCATTGTGTCTGTAGATTTGGCAGGCATCAGACCGTCGCGCCGTGAAGAAAAGCGGTGTCGGCGGCTCGTGCCTCGCCTCTGCCACCGCACTCCAAATGACCTCTGCTCTTAACTTGGAGTGCGGCGGCAGAGGGCGCAGCCCGGCGACGCCGCTTTCAGCAGAGCCCAGGCAGCCAGTGGTTAGTGGTCAGGGGGCAGTAAGCAGTAAGCAGTGCACCCAGCACCCAGCACAAAGCACCCAGCACTTACCTAACAATCATCAGCAAGGCATCAATCGCTGGACCGACGACGGTGAGAATGCCGGTGCCGGAGAAGCTGGTGTTATCAATGAATTCGGCACCGCTGGCGGTCGCACCGTAGGTGCCTTTGTCCATGGGAACACCGTTTAAGGTATAGGCGAGCACCGTCACATCCGAATTCATGATGACCTTCGTTACGGCATCCGGGTCCTTGCTGCCCTCCAGCGCAAAGGTCGCGCTCTCCTCCATGACGTCGGTCAGTGCGGCGGCAATGATCAACGAGCAGTTGGTGCTGATCAACACATCTCCCGCCCCCAAGGCGCGGTCGACGTTCGCGTAAACCCGGTGCCGTTGGTTCTGTGGGTCACGCGTTTGAAACCCGCCCGTGAACGTGTTGGCCGTGTTCAAATTGAAGGTGTTGTTGTTCACCCCCGCCAGGGTCAGTCCGCCTTCACCGTGAATCTCGCTATTGAAGTTGCGCTGCTGATGATGGCCTGATGTTGAGATGCCGCCCCAGATGGTCGCTGCCCCTTCGCCTGGCAAGACAATCTCGTAGAAGGTCAAAGCACTGCCCACCCGTAGCACAATACTTGCATCGTTATTCAGGATCAGCGGCGCCGGAGCTACCGGCAGCACGGAGCCAACCAGCGTCTGCAGCGTCGCCCCGGCGCGCAAGATCAACGCGCCCGAAAATGCTGGCGGTGCGCCGTAGACCTCAGCAAGCACACCATTGCTGATGACAACAGAATCCGATCCAGCAGGCACGCTACCCAAGGACCAATTCACATTCGTGTTCCAGCCGTTGCGATTCCATGCCGCATTCGGTGCGGGTCCGTTTGCACTCGAAACCATCATGTTCTCAACATACGCGTAAACGACCGACCAAGCACCCGTGTTGCCCACCGCGTCGCGTGCACGCAACCGGTAGCTGTTATCAGAATCCGGCACCAAGCCCGTGTTGATCCACGGGCGTTCGGTCTGCCATGCACTACCCGCACCCACCGTCACGTTCGTGAACTGATATTCCACCGGACCATTGACATCCACGCCCTCGGTCGCCGTCATCGTTATCGTGGTCGCATCGACGCGATACGGCAGCGTAGACAGAGTCATCGGATCAGGCAGGGGCGGCCGCACGTCCGGGCCGCCGACCGTCAGCGTGCCGTTGCCGCTGAACAGACTATTGGTAAACACCGCAGTCGGATGCCCGACCCGGCCATAGGTACCCGTCGACTGGAGCACGTCATCGACCCAAAGTGCCACGATGCTTTCGTCCGAGTTCAAAACAACCTTGGTGGGTTGATTTCCGATGCCTCCCTCCAGAAACAGCATCGCCCCATCGTCAATTGTATCAGACAGCGACGCCGCGATCACCAGGGACGCCCCATTCAGGATGGTGACATCCGCGGTCCCGAAGGCACTGTCGGCATTGGCCTCTACACGCGAATTACCGCTGCCCATGTACAGTGCCCCGCCTAGGGTGTTGGCAGTGTTCAGCCTGAAGATATTATTGTTAGACCCCAGAAAGGTCAGAGACCCACTACCGCTTATGACACCGTCAAAGGACTGCGTGAGGTGATGGCTCGGGTTACCGCCATGCGTGATGCGAACATCCCCTTGCACCTCAACGGGCCCTGAGAATGTTAGGCTGCCGCTATGCTGCAGCAACAGCGCAGACCCATCGCCCATACTTAACAAAGCGGGCCCGACAGGGATAACACCGCTACCATCTGGATTCTGAATGGCCAGCGAAGCTCCGGGCCGCAAGATTAGATTTCCCGCATAGTTGGATGGGATCGCCGTTACGTCGGCCGACACATTGTTGCTGAT
>JBLHHU010000181.1:0-7040 GCA_047615735.1 Kiritimatiellia bacterium
GCCATGGGCAAGCCCGACGGCGAGTGGAACACCATGATCCTGGCGTGCCAGGCAGCGCACATCAAGGTCGTGCTTAACGACGAACAGGTCCTCGAAGCCAACCTCGACGACTGGACCACGCCCCATAAAAATCCGGACGGATCGAAGAACAAGTTCAAGAAAGCGCTAAAGGACCTGCCGCACACCGGACATCTCGGATTGCAGTATCACGGTCAGCCGATCTGGTTCCGAAACATCACGGTTACGCCACTGAAGTGATCGTGGTGGGTATAAGGGGGGGGCAGAGACACGGACACACGGACGGACACCGACAAACACGGACAGACACGGACGTTTCAGACGTGGGCCCTGTGGGCACGGCGAAAGAGCTCTTCGTCCGTGTCTGTCCGTGTCTGTCCGTGTTGGTCCGTGTTCGTCCGTGTACGTCCGTGTTTGTCCGTGTGTCCGTGTCCGCAGCGAATCACGCTTTCACATACTTCGTCACGCGTCCGCCGACGATCCACTCCACGATGTAGATGTTGCCATCTGCATCGAAGGTGCCGCCATGCGGGCTGTTCAAGCGACCGGGTTGCACCCAATCCGTGCCGGCGAGATTCGGCCAGCCTTCAGGGGCAATGGGCGGCCACCAACTGCCATCTGCTTTGGGCGAAACGTGCTCATTGGCGCCCACTTCTTCGAGGACCTCGAATGTATTCGCATCGAGAACCTTTGCACCCGTAAACAGTTCCGGCACAAGCACGGTGTCGCCACGAAAATCGAAACAACAGGGTGAGTGACAGTTCATACTCGATCGAAGGAAGCGACCATCGCCATCAAAAACTTGAATCTGGTGATGCGCGCGGTCCGTGATCCACAATTCGACAGCGTCGCCCACGGTGCGGAAGCAAAGGCCATGCGGTTCGAGAAATTTCCCCGCCTCCTCGCTGCCACGCAGCGTCTCCATATACGATCCATCTTTGGCGTAACGATGAACGATGTGTGCGCCATAGCCATTGGCCACCCAGACCTCACCATTGAGAGGATTCTCAGCGGCCCAGGTTGGAATATAGGCCCGCGGTTTCTCGCCCTGATAGTCAGGCATGTCCGGCTTGTCGATCGTCATGACCGTTTCGCCACTCAGCGTAATTTTAGAAACTTCCGTGGACACCTGATCAACGACCCACAGGAACTCATCGCTGCCCTGCTCAATACGTGTCAGACCGTGCCCGCCCATCCAACGGTCGCCACCAACGGCGCTGATGAGTTGGCCGTCCTGATCATAGGTCAGAAGTCCATTGTGCGCCTGGTGCAGGATGATCACGTTGCCCTCGCGCGTGACCGTCACGCCATGCGTACGGCCGTTGGTGCGGGCGGTTTCTGAATCCGGAATGCGAATCCAATCGTCGACAAACGTATAAGCCATGCGTGATCTCCATGTGAGTTGATGAAAAAGGATTTAGAAACTCTAGCCTGATCCATTCACCAACGTCTACTACGACTGCATATCTCACGCCATCTCAAACACTTATCGGCGAATGCCGACCTCGACGTGCGCCTGCACGCCTTCGCCCGCCATTCGCCGACAAACCCTTGATCTGACGTAATCTATGCACTCTCGTGACGACGTTGGTGAATGGATCAGGCTAGCACCTCAGAGAGCAAATACAATATTAACAAAGGAGACAGGGACGTTTCAGACTTGGGCCTTGTGGACACGGTGGAAGAGCACTTCGTCCGTGTTTGTCAGTGTTGTCACACAGCCACTTCTTTTATGCATTCCTTGATTCCGCAACACTTGACGCCATCCCGAAGAAAATATCCATCATCCTCCATTGGGCAAACAACCCATGTTTTATCAGGAGCGATATCCTCAATCGCCTGCGTAAACCCCCGTGACAGTTTTGGGGAAAGAGACGCCTTAAACTCAAAAGCCATTGTTTTCTGGCCACGCGTCATCAGTAGATCCAATTCAACACCATTAGAAGTCCTGTAAAAGGACGGATGCCAACCTTTGCACTCTGTAATTATCTGCTCAATACACCAGCCCTCCCAGGATGAGCCGAAAACAGGATTGCCATAGAGTTCGCTCATACTATCGATTTCCAGTAAGGCATGTAAAATTCCGCTGTCACGGACATACACCTTTGGAGATTTTACGAGTCTCTTTTTAAGATTGCCCTCAAACGGCCTGAGCACACGCGCCATAAAGGTCTGCTCCAGAATATCGAGGTACTTCTTAACCGTGTTGTGGGACACATCTAGAGATTGGCCGATCTTGCTTGCATTCAGTAGGCTACCATGAAAATGCGCAAGCATTTGCCAGAACCTAAACATATTTTGCGCTGATATCTTAAAATCAAAAGAGGGAATATCCCTGCTCAAGTAAGTCTGAATTAAATCATTGCGCCACTGCTGGCTCTGCAATTCATCAGATTCGAGGATCGCTTTCGGAAAACCGCCGCGCCACCACAATTGCTTGTAATCTATATCCGCTTCATTCTCCAATTCAACACAACGAAAAGGCGTGAGCTCAAGGTAATGAATTCTTCCTGCCAGTGTCTCGCTGCTTTGACGAATGAGATCTCTGGATGCCGAACCCAACACAATAAACCGACCCGGTCGTCGATCTTGGTCTACCAAGGCGCGTAGAAGCGGAAATAGATCAGGCTTCAATTGTATTTCATCGATACAAATCAAGCTTCCGGCAAACTGGCTGAGGAATAATTCGGGCTCCTGAAGCTTGCGCAGGTCGGAAGGCAATTCGAGATCCAGATAGACAGCCTTATCGATCTGTTTCAGGAAATGTCTTACCAGAGTTGACTTTCCTGCCTGCCTCGGACCAAGAATCGCTGTAACTGGATTATGTGCAACAGAATGCGATAATTCTTGCTCGATTTTCCTGACAATATATCTATGCATATTGGTCTCCGCTTCTACAATCTACATACATATATTAGCGGCCAAACCAAAATTGTCAATCGATATTCATTTGTCGCAAACACGGACAGACACGGACAGACACGGACGTTTCAGACGTGGGCCCTGTGGGCACGGCGGAAGAGTTCTGTGTCCGTGTTTCCCGCGCGATGCGGGGCAAGCTTGAACCCCTTCAGGGAGGGGTATGCCGGCGGAGGGACTTGAACCCCCATGATGTTACCATCGGCAGATTTTGAGTCTGCTGCGTCTGCCATTTCGCCACGCCGGCATCAGGAATATGAAAATCTATCAGTCCGACAGACTCAGTTCAACACTGAACTGTCGGAAAACGTGCCTTTAGCGCTTGTTGCGCTTGGCCTTTTTACGTTGCCGCTCTTTGGCCTGCTCCCAGGGCGCCTTGGGCTCAACCGTGGGTTTGGGCGGTGCAATGATCTCAGGCTCGCCGCTCTTCTTTTCTTTGCTCTTCTGCATCTGCATCTGAAGAATGGCGAGGCCCTGACTGGTCGTCCAGTACAGCACGAGCGCGGACGGCATGTTGTACAACATGAAGAGGAAGACGACAGGCATCATCATCATCATTTTGCGCTGCGCCGGATCGCCGCCCATAGGTGTCATCTTCTGCTGCACGACCGTTGTTGCGGTCATCAAGAGCGGCAGAATGTTCAACGGAATCGGCAGCACATCAGCCAGCAAGCCTTCCGGCTCACTCAAATCTTGAACCCAGAGAAAGGGCGCAAAACGTAGTTCAACGGCACTTCGCAGCACGGTAAACAAGGCAAAGAACACCGGGATCTGAATCACCATAGGCAGACAGCCCGCCATCGGGTTGACCTTGTGCTCCTTATAGAGCGCCATCATGGCCGTGTTCATTTTCTGCGGATCTTCTTTGTGCTTTTCGCGAATCGCCGTCATCAGCGGCTGCACTTTCTGCATGCGGCGCATGTGCTCGGTGCTCTTCTGTAAAATAGGCCAGAACAACAGGCGAACCAAAACGGTCAACAGAATGATCGCGATTCCGTAGTTGGGTATCGCCGTGTGAATCGCATTCAAGGTCCAGAGCAAGCCGCGGCAAACGCCCCGGTACCAGCCGAACCAACCGAACTGCATCACTTCGCGCTGACGGTTTTCCAGCAGCTTAAGCACTTTGTCCTTCTTGGGACCAACATAGTAGCCGTAAGCGCGCGTGAATGACTCGCCCGGGGGCAATGCCATGGCATCAAATTCCATATTGCCCGCAACAGCATCAATGACCAATGCGTTGGTCGAGCTCATGTCGCGAAACGCCTGAAGGTTGCAATTCACGGCGCCATCTTCTGGCGCCAGGATCTGAACGAAGAACTTATTCTTGGCCGCAACCCAGTCGACCGGCATGTCGACAGATTTGGAAGCAGCAGCGGGAAGCCCCAACGCGCTGGGAGTAGAACAGCCTGCGGATTTCACACCGAAGACATCATTCATCTTTTTGCCCCAGTGCTTCACCTTGCCTTTTTCACCCGAAGCCAGCGTATCGATGCCCAAATAGGTATAACCCGGTGTTCGGGCGGTCGTTTTGACGAGACTCATGGCGCCGAGCGAAATACTATAGCCATCCATGCGCAACATGTTGCTGCCGGTGTTGGAGAAAGTATCTTCCACACTGAAACGATAGTGCTCTTTCAGCGTCACACGGCGGGTCAAGGTCAGGCCATTCGCCGCTTTGGCAACGAGGACCGCTTCCGTTCCATCGGACTTCACCGTAAAGTCGCCACCCAGATCCACGCCCTCCAGATTGAGGTAGGTCAAGGCAGGCTGAGCGCCGAAGTTGAGATGCAGCGGGCCGCTTTCGTCCGCTTTGGATTCGAGGTAGTTCGACACTTGTGCATCCACCACCCCGCCACCGTGTGAAGACATGGTCAACACGACATCTTCGGATGAAAGTGTGACGGTCTGCTCGGGTTTACGTGTGACAGTGGGCGTGACGACGGCACCGTCGGATGCGACGGCCGTGGTGGGCGACACGATGGTGCCATCCACAATCGCAGATGACACAGCGCCTGCGTCGGGCTGCTGACCGGATACCGCGTTTTGTGTGGGCGCTTGGGGCTGCGGCGCTGGCGCTTGCTTCGACTGGTAGAAACCCCATCCGATAAGCGAGGCGAAGAGAACGGCAACAATCGACGTTTCGATTTTATTCATTATAAAGGGTCGCGAGAGTAGCGTAAAACATCCTGAATGGGACACCTATACGGCTATTCGTTTTCGGCCTTTCCTTGGCTCTTTTTTATCACTCCGGCTCGTCTTGCGACGGCCAATAAATCTTTTGCGACATCCTGCATCGCAGCGTTAAGAATGGGAAGTTTTGCTATAAGAACAATATCGCAGTCACCGCAAAAGGACGCCTGGTTGAGGCGAAAGGACTCGCGCATGAGCCGCTTAGCACGACACCGATCCACGGCCCTACGGAAGTTCTTTTTCCCCGCCACAACCCCGACGCGCAATGCGGCGTCAGGTCCTTGACGAAGCCGTATGATCAGGAATTTCCCCCGATATGCGGTACGACTCTGGAACGCTTCGGAAATCTGATCCGAGCTGAGCAGACGCTTACTGCGAGGAAGTCTGCAACGGCCGCCCGAAGGCTTGACCTTTGATTCTTCCCCAACAGCAGACATCGGCCTTTAAACCACAGTCAGCTTTGCCCGGCCTTTTTTACGACGGCGAGCGATCACATTTCGACCGCCGACCGTAGCCATGCGGGCCCGAAAGCCGATCTTGCGTTTACGTTTGATTCGTGACGGTTGGTAGGTCCGTTTCATCGACGACACTCCATGGGGTTCTGCCTTTGGCGAAAAGCAAAGGACAATAGCAACTTCGACACCCTTGTCAACGCCCAACACGTTGGGTGTTTTTTTTAAGACACAGAATGGGCTGTAGTAGCCATACTATTCAATATAGTATGGTGTTTGCCATGACTGCAACACTTCAAACCCAATTGACGGCCCTTGAACAGTGGTTTCATGCTGCCCCTTTTACGATTGTGGCCTTTTCAGGCGGCGTCGACAGCTCCCTGGTGGCCTACCTCGCACGCCATTTTATGGGCAAAGAGCAGATGTTGGCCACAATTTCGGCCTCTCCGAGCCTAAAACTGAGCGATCTTGATGAGGGCAAGGGCTTTTGCCTGACTCACGACATTCCTCTGGAAATCGTGCACACACAGGAGCTTGAGAACCCAAATTACGCCGAAAACCCCGAAAATCGCTGTTATTTTTGCAAACACACGCTCTACACCGAGTTGGTCAGCCTCGCCGAAAGTAAGAATGAATGCTGGATCCTCAACGGAACCAACACGGACGATCTTGGTGATTATCGACCGGGCCTGCAGGCCGCCGCCGAATTCAAAGTCCGCAGCCCTCTGCTGGAATGCGAGCTGGATAAATCGGCCGTGCGCGCCCTAGCGCAGCATTTTGCCCTGCGTTGCTGGAACAAACCGGCCAGCCCCTGCCTGAGTTCACGTATTCCTTATGGACAGACCGTGACGGTGGAGAAGCTCGAGCGCATTTCCGCCGGTGAAGGCTTCCTTAATCAACTGGGATTCCCAATCGTACGACTGCGTCATACCGAAAACACTGCGGTGATCGAAGTGCCACCCGACCGGATCGCCGATCTTCGCCTACAGACCACCCCCATCACGCAGCACATGCAGAGTCTTGGATTCACGGACTGTGTCATCGACGATGAAGGTTTCGTTTCCGGCAAACTCAATCGGGACCTGAAGACCAAGGGCCCCATGGCCCTCCCAATCATTCAAGCTCATTGATTCGCGCGTTTCTTAATCACTAGCATCCCATAGCCTAAGATAAATTTCACCACCCGCTACGCTCATTCGCGTCAACTTAACGCTATCGGGCCACGCACGACGCAGCCTACACGCTATTTTGAAGGAAAATTTGGAGTGCGGTGGCAGAGGGTGAGCTTGCCCTGCACCGTGCCGAGGAACGAGGCACAGGTGCGGGGCAAGCTCACCCGTCGACACCGCCTTTTCTTCACCGATGTGTCGAATGAATGTGTACTTTCACAACGCGAAACGTGGGCGAAGATCCGGTCGTGCCTCTCGGGCTCTGCAAAAGCGGCGTCGCCGGGCTCGTTAT
>JBLHHU010000182.1:0-7024 GCA_047615735.1 Kiritimatiellia bacterium
TATGTTTTCAAAGACGGACTTTCAAGGCATAAAAGCCTAATCGCCGGTCGGCGCGTCAGAGGACTTCATTTCGGCATATTTAAACATGTTTTCGATGCAAGCCAAAGCGCCGTCCCGCACCGACGCGTCGATTTCAACGCGGTCGTCATCGTCGGGTTGCTTGAGGACACGCAGTATGTCCTCCAGCGTGTTCGACTTCATGTATCTGCACTCGACACAAGGACCGATGAACTTTTTGTCGGGCATTGCAATTTCCGCGCGTGACGCCAAACCGCACTCGGTCAGCAGCAAGTAAGCTTCATAGTCCGTGTCCTGCAGATACTGCATCATGCCCTTGGTGCTGGCCACATGGTCAGCCTTTGCAATGATGTCCGGCGCACACTCCGGATGCGCAAGCACACGTACTTCTGGATATTTTGCGCGCAGCTTTTCAACGCGATCCGCATCGAAAGCCTCATGCACATAACAGGTGCCATCATAGAGCTGAATATCCTTCTCTACGCCGCGCCGCGCGAGTTCATCGCGCACATTCAAGCCCATCAAACGGTCAGGCAAAAAATAGATCTTGTCGGTCGGCAAACGCTCAATGATGTCGTAGACGTTGGAACTGGTCACACAAACGTCGCACTCCGCTTTCACCGCCGCGGTGGTGTTGATGTAGCAAACAAAGGTGTGTTCGGGAAATTCCGTTTTCAGGCGACGCACATCCGCATCGGTGACGGCGTCCGCCAGCGAGCACCCGTTGTACTTGCTGGGCACATAAACCGTCTTGTCAGGATTAAGGACCTTGGCCGTTTCGGCCATGAATTTGACGGCAGCAAACACGATAATGTCTGCGTTGGTGCCCTTCGCGTCCTTGGCCAGCTTGTATGAATCGCCGACAAAATCACCGACGCCGGTGATGATCTGCGGATCAACGTAATAATGCGCCAAAATGACCGCGTTCTTCTCTTTTTTGAGCGCGTTGATCTCATCAACGATGGGTGCCATATCCTGGCACTGCTTTTCCGAAAAGGGTCCCCCACTCCCGAACTCAACATGCTGCAGTTCGTCGTAGAGTAGCTCAGCCGTCGACATTGGCCACCTCTGGGTCTTCCACTCCCAGCGTCCGAATCATATTGAACGGATACAAGCCCGTGTCATGACCGTCAGACCACTTGATCTGAACAGCGTAGTTGCCGATCGTTTTCACTTCCATCGCACAAATTCGATCAGAAATGTCGGATGCCGAAATTTTGCGTGCATTGGTCATTTCATCGACACAATTCGCACAACCGCAGTGCAGACGCAAGGCATGATTATCGACACGGCTGATCTTTCCGTCTGCCCAGGTCAAGATAACGTGTTTTGCGTTAAAATCAATGCGTGGCCGGCCGAGGTTTCCGGCCTTTGTTTTTCCAAGCGCCATGATCACAGCATCCGCAACCGGTCCAGGAATGTCGGAAGCCGAAAGCGCTGCAAGTGGACCACTCATTAGCGGACTGATTGGAATGTCCGCAAGCGGCTCGATACCGAAACGCTGCTGCAGCGCACGCGATCCCGATTCACCGAAAACATAGTGTTTTTCACCGCAGCCTGTGCAGCTAAAGTAGGCCATGTTCTCAATAATCCCTAGGACGGGCACGTTGACCTTATCGAACATCCGAATGCCTTTGCCGACATCGGCCAGCGACAACTGATGCGGAATCGTAACAATCACGGCCCCGTCCAACTGAACGGACTGCGTGATCGTCAGCTGAATGTCGCCGGTGCCCGGTGGCAGATCGAGAAAGAGATAGTCGAGCTCGCCCCAGTCGGCCTGATGCAACAATTGCTGCACAAGCTGCGTGACCATGGCGCCTCGCATGACCGCGGGCGCATCCTTGAGCGCAAATCCGAAAGAGATGACTTTCAGTCCATCCACTTCAACCGGCAGGATCATTTCGTTTTCCGTGCCCCTAAGGTCCTCATCCTGAAGCGAAAAAAGCGTCGGCACGGACGGACCGTAGATATCGGCATCCAGAAGGCCTACGCGATGGCCGCGTGAAGCGACTTCTTTGGCGAGCATCGCTGCCACGGTCGATTTCCCAACGCCACCTTTGCAGGAGCTGATGGCCACGATGGCCCCCACTTTGTCCAGCCCGCTCTCTTTGCTGCCACCGCGTGAGGCATTTTGGCCGCGCGCCGTCATGGTAACCGCGACCGACGTGACGCCCTCTAAGGCGGAGACAGCAGATTCAGCAGCACGCTTGAATTGATCTTTTACTGGGCAAGCGGGTGTCGTCAGTTCGATATTGAAGGCCACGTGTCCATTTTCAATCGACATTTCCTGGACGAAACCAAGTGAAACGATGTCCTGGTTGAAGTCTGGGTCGATGATGGCACTTAATGCCTGTAATACCTCTTCATTGGTGGGCATGAGTCTGTCAATTCCTTGGTGGGATGGTTTCGGGTTAAAGGTGGATTGAGTTAGGCGGCCTGAACTTTGATCTTCGGGTCGTACTCCTCGCGTAATATTTCTTGAATCAGTTGGAGCGTGCCTGCTGTCGAAGATGAACAATTCCCGCAGGTGCCATGATAACTCAAGAGCAGTTCGCGCGATTCTGGGTCGAAGGCCAACAACTCAACTTCACCGCCATGGCTGTGAATGTAGGGTCGAATTGTCTGGGTCAGCACGTTGTCGATCACGATCATCTCATCGGCACCCACGTCAGTTCCATCAGCACGGATGACCTTCTTTGCTGTGTCTCCGGGCTTGGCTGCCAGCGGCATTTCGGGGTCATGACCATTGATCTGCGCCTGAATCACCTCTTGAATTTGAGGCTCCAGCGCATCCCACTCCACCTCGCGGGATCGCGTGACAACAAGCACGTTTTCGGAAAAATAGATTTCAGCAACGCCCGTAAGCGAAATCAGTGCGGCTGCCATTGGGATATGCCGACACTGTTCCTCTCGCGCAAAACTGACCGTACCTTCGGTCTTTAGATTGAAGGGGAAAATAAACTTAAAAGCACGCGGGTGTGCCGTGGGTTCAATAACGATGGTATCTTGGGTATCTTGAGTTTCATTCATAGGATCACATTTTGTTTTCGGTTGAAACGCGTGACTCGCCCTGCAGCGCACTGTGCATGGCATGCCAAGGCAAGGCCGCACATTTAACGCGAGCGGGGTAACGCCAAACACCGGCGAACACACGTAATTTTCCAAGTGACGACATTGGCACTTTGTCTTCGTTTTCGCCGAGAACCAGCTCATGAAAGTTCGCGAACAGGGCTTCGGCCTCAGCAACAGTCTTTCCGACGAGTGCATCGGTCATCAAGGAACCTGATGCTTTGGAAATGGCACACCCTGCCCCATGAAACGCCACGTCTTCGATGACACCGTCCGCGCCCATGGTAATATAGATCGTATACGCATCGCCACAGAGTGGGTTCAGACCTTCGGCAACATAGGTCGCATCCTCCACTTTTCGAAAATTATGCGGAGAGCGGTTGTTGTCCAGAATAACCTGTTGATAGAGTTCGTCGGAAATGGCCGTACTCATCCCATGATCTCCTGTGCACGAATGACACCCGCTGCAAGTTGGTCGATTTCCTCGAGCGTGTTGTAAATCGAAAACGCGGCTCTAACCGTGGCGGGCACTTCAAATCGGTCCATGACCGGCTGCGTGCAATGATGCCCGGTGCGCACGGCGATGCCTTCAACGTCCAGCAAGGTACCCATATCGTGTGCATGAATATCGCCCGCGAGAAATGAGACAACCGCGGCCTTCACCGGCGCGGTGCCGATGATGCGAACGTCCGGAATGGACGACAAGACCTGCGTCGCATACGCGAGCAGTTCGCGCTCATGCCGCACAATTTGCTCGAAGCCCAATTCGCGGACATACTCCACGGCAGCGCCGAGCCCAATCACACCCGCGATGTTGCCCGTGCCCGCTTCAAACTTGGTGGGCGCCTGCGAGTAAGTGGTCTTCTCAAAAGAAACGGATAAAATCATATCGCCGCCACCCATCATCGGCGGTAAAGCCTCAAGCAAAGCGGCCTTACCGTACAGCACGCCAACCCCGGTCGGACCGAAAAGTTTGTGTCCCGAAAACGCCAGAAAATCACAATCCAGATCGCGCACGTCGACAGGGAAGCAAGCCACCGACTGCGCCGCATCGACAAGCACAAGGGCGCCATGTTCATGGGCCTGCTCGGTAATGGCTTTGATTGGGTTCACCGTGCCCAGCGAATTCGAAAGTTGGACAATCGACACGAGTTTCACGCGCGGCCCCAGAAGGCTGGCGTAGGCGTCCATATCCAACGCGCCGTCGTCGGTGATCGGGATGACCTTCAACGTGCAACCCGTACGGTCACGTAACATCTGCCACGGAACGATGTTCGAATGGTGCTCCATATGCGAAATCAGAATTTCATCGCCAGCCCGAATCACGCCTTGCTGCGCAAGTCCCTGCGCAACCGTATTGATCGCCGCCGTGGTTCCGCTCGTAAAAACGATTTCTTCAGCCTGTTGCGCATTCAAAAAAGCGCGCACTTTCTCGCGCGTCCCTTCATACGACTCGGTCGCTTTCTGACTCAAGTAGTGTACGCCGCGATGGACATTTGCTGATTCTTCGAGATAGTAGCGCTCAACCGCATTCACAACCGCACGCGGCTTCAATGCCGTCGCGGCCGAATCGAGATAGACCAAATCCTTGCCGCGCACTTTACGTTGCAGAACAGGAAAGTCCTCACGAACCTTCGCCAGAGGAAAAGGCGCAAGTTCTGTAACAGATTCAGTGGCGCATGATGTGGTCATGATGTCGTGTCCGAATTCTCAAAGAAGGTTCCAAGGACATCGCGCAAACTCTCGCGTAGTACAGTGTCCGAAACTTCAAACAGGACTTCTTCAGCGAAGGCACGTGACAACATCGCCACGGCCTCCGTGGGACTGATACCGCGGCTCTCAAGGTAGAACAGTTCGTCCTGATCAAGCTGACCAATGGTCGCGCCGTGCGTGCACTTAACGTCATCGTTGGAAATTTCCAACTGCGGCTTGGTGTCCACGTGAGCGCGACGGCTCAGCAACAGATTGCGGTTCAGCTGAATCGCATCTGTCTTCGTTGCACCCACACGAACGATAATACGGCCATCAAACACGCCGCGCGCCTGCTCATCCAGAATACCTTTGTAAATCTGGTGGCTATTGCAATTCGGCTTGGCGTGATCCATCGTGGTGTGGTTGTCGACATGCTGTTTGCCTCGCAAAGCATAAACACCGTTCATGATCGTGTTCGTATTCTCGCCACCGCTGCGCACGTATACGTTGTTGCGCACGAGTCGGCCACCCATCGAAAACTCAAACAGACTCAATCGGCTATCACGCTCCTGCTCGGCGTGCAAATGACTGAAATGATATGTTTCTGCGCCTTCGGACTGCACTTTGCAGTAGGACAGCTCCGCATTCTGACCAACATGAATATCGGTCGCCGCATTGGTGAACCCAGCTGCTTCCGGTACGCCAATATGACTTTGAACGACCGTTGCTCGGCTCGATGCGCCGGCGTTGATGACAATACGCGGCGCGGAGAGCAGGCCGGGCGAAACGCGTGTTTGCAAACAGAGCACATGAATGCGCTTGGTCACGTCCGCATTGGCCTCAATTCGGATAACCACGCCATTCGACAGAAAGGCGGAGTGCAAGGCACCGAACACACCGGCACTTTGCGAAGGAGCGCGTTCAATTAGGGGCTTCAGCGTTTCCGCGCCACCGTTTGCCAACGCATCAAAGATGGGTTGAATCGAAACGCCATTCTCGTCACCAAATTGTGAACGTGACATGGACAGAGCGCCGTTAATGAACACGATCTGGCGTTCATCATCACGGGGTTCAGGCACCGCGTCACCCGCGGAGATGGTATCGTTTTCCGGAAGCGTAAATCCACCGTCAACCAAGGGTTGTACGTTCGTGTATTTCCACATTTCATCGCGAACCGTCGGTAGACCGTCCGCAACAAAACGCGCAAAACCCGATTGGCGTTGTTCCAGCAACCATGCCGGCTCATTGCGTTCCTGCGCACGCGCTAGTGTGGCCTCAAAAAGAGGTTCAAATATAGATGGTTGTGCCACGGCTCACGCTCCTACAGGTTCTATCAGCCAGTCATAGCCCTTGGCCTCGACTTCTTCGGCCAGAGACGCATCACCCGAGCGGATAATACGGCCGCTATCGACGATGTGGACATGATCAGGTTTGATGTAATGCAGAATACGCTGATAGTGCGTGATCACGATGATCGCATTGTTCTCGTTACGCAGTGTATTGACGCCTTCGGCGACTTCACGCAGCGAGTCGATATCAAGGCCGGAGTCGGTCTCATCCAGTATCGCCAAACGCGGATTCAGAAGTGCCATCTGCAAAATTTCGTTGCGCTTCTTTTCGCCGCCGGAGAAATCAACATTGACCGCACGCTCAATGAAAGACGCATCCATACCGAGCAGAGCCGCTTTCTCGCGCAGCAGATCGTCAAAATCAAGTGCATCTAGTTCAGGAATACCTTGATGGCGGCAAATGGCGTTGAAGGCCGCCTTCAGAAAGACGGCATTGCTGACGCCTGGCACTTCGACCGGATACTGAAACGCCATAAACACGCCTTCGCAGGCACGTTCAGCGGGTTCCATTTCCAGTAAATCCGTTGGCTTGCGATTCACGTCAAACATCACGGAGCCACTCGTGGCCTCGTATTCTGGATGGCCAGCAAGGATTCTTGAAAGCGTGCTTTTGCCTGAGCCATTCGGCCCCATGATGGCATGCAATTCGCCAGCCTTCACCGAAAGGTTCACGCCTTTCAGAATTTCAGGGCCGTCAACAACTCTAGCGCATAAATCTTTAATCTCTAACATGGTCTTTACCTTTATTGAGTGAGCTTACAACAGGATGGATTCCAATTGGACACGGCGTTCGCGTTAGCCCACGCTTCCTTCAAGTTTCATTTCCAAAAGTTTTACAGCTTCAACTGAAAATTCCAGCGGGAGCGTCTTGAACACTTCTTTGCAGAATCCGT
>JBLHHU010000183.1:0-7007 GCA_047615735.1 Kiritimatiellia bacterium
AACGTTTCGGTAAACTGGTCTGTCGCGCGAAAGTTCGGCACGATCGAATAGCAGACTGTGCGTGAAAAACGTTTTTGAATCATCTCGGCTTTACGATGGCAGGACTTGACAGAAATCTACATAGCAGGACACAGAGGGCCGCAGAGAGGGGATTTTGAAAATCTCTTTTTCTCTGCGATCCTCTGCGGTTAATCCTCCTCCTTCGTGTCTTCTTCGCCTGCCGCGCCGTAGCAAGCGGAGCGCGAAGGCGGGTGCCTTCAGCGTCCTGTCCTTCGTAGCCAAGAGCGGAGCGAGGGCGAAGTAGGAAGCGGGTGGTAAACCTTTTCCGGTTCTTTCCTTCGAATGTCACTGCCGGCCCGTCCCAAAAACTTACTGACGCTCCAAACGGGCACTCGATCGGTGATAATGCTCCAAAGGACATTTCGTAACGCCTGTTCTTTCGTTCTGTCTATTTGGCTTCTGCGTCAATCAGGGTTGACTTGTCCGCCATCCGCGGATAGCGTATGTGTCTGATGCTGAAGCCACAAGACATTCTAGTAGCCCTAAAGATCCTAGTCAATGGATGGCCAAGGACCTACGCTGAGCTTGGTAATGACATCGGCATGAGTGCTGATGGTGCACACACGGCCGTTCAGCGCGCTGTGCGAGCCGGTCTTGTCAATCGCGAAGGGCAATGGGCGAACAAGCAGGCCATCGCTGAGTTTCTTATTCATGGTCTGAAGTATGTCTTTCCTACACAGCCGGGCGCCATCACCCGAGGCATGCCCACCAGCTACGCTGTCGCGCCATTAGCCGGCGAAATCAGCCACAAGGAAGAAGATATACCCGTATGGCCCGATCCAGAGGGAACTGTTCGTGGTTGGACATTGGTGCCACTGTGCCGGTCAGTTCCTATTGCTGCCAGCAAAGATCCAGAGCTCTATTCGTGGCTTGCCCTGGCGGATGCGCTGCGTTGCAGTAGGGCACGTGAACGTGAGGCGGCTGTTCGGGTCATCAAGAAGCGGCTACCGCCCTGCGCAGCTACCTTGTCGACACAATGAAGGCCTATCTTGAGGTCGATGCTTTCAAGGAGTGTTTATCCGGACACCTTCCCCCGGACGCCGCAAGTCAGCAGCGCCTGTCAGGTCTAATTGAGAAAGTCAGATCAATCGCCGCTATTGGTGAATGAGAATGACGAAGGAACAGACCATCAGAGCACGCCCTCCCCAGTGTCACAGCCACGCCGGAGGAGCGCGAAAAGTGCGCCCCGTTACATCCATGTAGAAACGAGCGCTCGTCGTTTCCGGAAAAAAGATCAAAAATCTTTCACTGCTGGCCTGTCCCTTTTTCGTTCCCTTGGTACCCCGGCTTCCAGGCCTTTCCTTTCGATGCAGGGCGCGCCCGTCCCGGTGGGTACTGCGGGTGCCGTGGGCTTCTTTGTTCGATCCTGTGTCATTTGACGTGACTGGTAGAACTGAACCAGTTTGTGGGAGTCGAAGTCGCATCGACGAGAGATGGTTTCTCTGGAATCCCAAACGCGCTGTAGTGTTGAATCGGTCATGGTGTATCCTCCTCGCACAGTTCCATTGGGGTTACCAATGAGGGCACAAACAACCCAAGACGTGCGTTAATGATCCGGATGTGTTCAAACTTGTTAGCATTGGCAATATGTGTGCAATTCCAAGTCAGCAGGAAATCGCACTTGTGGTACGATGCAAGGGCTAGATGAAGCGCGTCGCCGAGACGTTCCTTGGGCATGAGGTGGTTGGCAAGGTATACGTCGATAATGTCTGCGATGTCGTCCACGACTTCTACGCGAGGGAGGTCAATCATGAGCGTCACCGCCTCGGGCTGAGTCTCGTATTTTCCCTCCTGTAGTTCCGCTAATACACCCTCGCTGGTGACCAAACTGTAGCGCTTGGACGCCTGCTCCCACCACTGCCGGGTCCAATTTCGTCTCGCGACCATTTCTGGCTCCTGTCGCGTTTCGTGATAGAAGCTCGGAATGGATGTCTCTATGTACACGGTCTTCATTGCATAATTCTACCCCATGCGGCTGATGCCTAGCAAGTCAAGTGTGCTCCGTTCAGCGTCGAACGGAACGAGTCTGATTCTTGGCCAACGTCACGCATGACCGGCAACGGATAGCCGCGCCGCTCTGCGGCGCGGCTGTTCATTGTACGAGTCGATGCGCTTGTTGGGCTTCTCGCTGGTCGAGAGAATTCTAGCTACAGCGTCACCTACTGCCCTTCCCAGTAGTGGAGGTACTGCATTGCCGATCTGCTTCACGATCTTGGTTCTACTGCCGTATTCTTCTTTTCGCAAGGACAGATTGCTCAAGAAACAGGCCGCCAAAGCATGCCAATTGTTAAATGTTAAGATGTCACCCTAATGGTTGACCCTAATGGTTGAGGAGGAGCTCATTGACCGAATCAGCGTCGCCCAGCCCGCTGTTCTCTTCACGATGCTTGCGTTGTCGCAGGACGGGGTTCCCATGCCGATGCTCGACCACGGGCTGCATATTCTAATGGTCGTCCACATTGCCCTCCCCTCAACAAAAAACCGTTGTAAGCAAACAGTTTACAGCGGTTCTTTTTTTGCCCCAATTTTGCTCTGTGGACATTTCTGTGGCGGCTAGGGCAGGGGATGGTTCTGCCACGACTGTCATGGTAAGAATATCGGGGGTTTAGCCCGAAACAGTTTTCTGCGCCATCAGCGTTCTGGTTGCTATCACGCCCAGTAGTAGCATCTGACATAGGAGCTACAATCATCACTCACCAGCACCCAGCAAATACGGAAATCGAATTTACCCCTGCTTTTCGACTCTATTTCTTCCGACTTTCTCGGATATCTCAGTTGATAGCTTTTGCGCGGTTTCAGGCGACAGTACTTTTTTTGGCCATTCTTATTAAATTCAAGGATGATGTCGGTGATCAAGAAATAGGTCGCGTCAAGCAAGGGGGGCCATTTATAGTGCTTGAGTCATGACAAAAGAGAAAACAGCCCAACCCCGGGGAACGACTTCTCGCCAAGCTCGCTCCTACAGTTGTCGCAAGAAGTTTGATCACGTCTATCAGTTCAAGATAAGTTTTCAGGACATCAAGCCGACTATATGGCGTCGAATCCAAGTTCCAGAAAGGTACTCCTTTTGGGATCTACATTGCGCCATTACCGATTCATTGGGTTGGCTTGATTACCATCTCCACGAGTTCACAATCGGGTTTCCGATATCCAATGAAACGCACGTTGTCGGAATACCCGACGATGAAGGGTTCGAAGACAGAGTAGTCCTCCCGGGTTGGGACGTGAGCATTGCCGAGTATTTTTCCATGGAAAACACTTCTTGCGAATACGAATACGATTTCGGGGATGGTTGGCGTCACTCCGTTGTCCTTGAGAAGATCCTGCCCCGTGAAGAAGGCGTTGTATATCCGCGATGTATTTCTGGGGAACGGGCCTGTCCGCCAGAAGACGTAGGAGGGCCACCGGGATACGGTTCTTTCTTGAAGGCTATCGGCTATGTCAATGCACCCGACCATGACCGACTTCTTGAATGGTGCGGTGGTTGGTTCGATCCCGAATGGTTCGATCTGGGTTTGGTTCGATTTGGTAGTCCGCAAAAGCGGTGGGGCATCGCCTTCGATAATGAATCGATGCCCAGGAGCATGAGGACGGTTCAGTATCACAGGATGCAGAAGGACTCTTCCGATGATGCAGCCACGCAAATGTGACGACGTATGATGTACGTCTGAGCAGGGAGCAAACCTTCTCTATCTTCGCTATGGATTGGTAATCGGTATGGCCTGGTTGGCCTTAGAGCCTTAACACGTAGTTTATAGTCTTTTAATCCCCTCCACCCCTTGCTTGAGCATGCGCAGAACGGCTCTTGCCCGAGTGAAATTTCCGTCAAGACAAGCGCGCAGTTCATGGGCAATTTCGCACCGTGATGCGCTCTCTGTTTCGACCTTCAATATTTCCAGGATACGATTCGGGGTGTTCTTCTCTGCCATCTGTCTAATGTCGTTCCCGGCGATGAGGGCGTTGGCGAGAAGGAGGTCGCCTTCGGTTTCTTCAAGGGCAAGTTGGTACCTCTTTCGCGAGCCCGAAACCAGTTTGGTTGCTACACGGTCGTAGTTCTGAATGGTATAGAATATATCGACGGAATCCTTTTTTCTGCGTGCCTCGGGACGATCATAGACTGCGATCATTTTCAGATAGATCATGGATGCGGGTGTTGCTATTCGTAGCGTTGAGCTGCCTAGATCATGTGCAATCGCATTTCTGTATGCTTCGTTGAACCCGACGATACTCCAAGAGCTTGAATCAGTCGGCCAAACGATACTTTCTCCGTTTTCTGAAATGTTTCCAAACGGCAGCATGTCAATTTCCATGTTGGTCGTCGTGTCGATCAACTTTTCCGGATGGCTTTCGTCACTACAGGCATACCCGGCGAGAAGCATGCTCTCTCTGACCGTATTATATGATTCCCATGAATCCATTTGGATCGAAATATCGATGTCGAAAGTTCTTCTCGGTGAAGCGTCGCAGCCAGCGACGTGATGGAAGATGATGTCGCGCGCAGTGGCCCCCAGAAGGAAATAACTGACATTTTCTTTTTGAAAAAGCTCCGCCAAATGAGCGAGGGATTCGGCTATTCTGGTATCAAGAGGGGTGGATAATTGAATGCAGGTATTTGTCATGGATTCTCTCTGCGGTCTCACGATTACGACCATCTGCCGAATAGAGCAGGTCCGCGTAGACGAGCAATGGATGGACACAATGATTAGGGTTTTCCCAGAGGAAGCCATGCAGCGGGGCCATGAGTTCAACATTGCCGCCGGATTCCACTTTTTGAAGGTTCGCCGCGAGGACGAGGCCATACATGGTTTTGTCTGCGTAGATCGTAGCGACTTGCGGATTCACGAGAAACCCGTCGGTGAGGAGTACCGCGGCGATCTCCCCGCCCCACAATCCACCATGATCTTCAATCTGGATGTTCTTCCACCAGTCGAGATCTGATGATTGTAGATGTACCACGTGTTTTCGGGGACGATATTCACAATAGCCGTGAACCCATTTTTGGGTAAGTTCCTCGCGATTGAGAAGCAAACGCTTATGCCGCTTACCGTCTTTTTCCTCTGCCAGATAGCCACGCGCTGTCATTTCTCTGAACAAGTCAGAGACGCTTCCCAGCGAGATTTGGGCTTTTGCGCCAATCTCTCGGATGGTCCCGTTGAGTATGGCTTCCTGTGGGTGTTGGTCCAGGTTGGGGTCGGTCAGCAGCGCGTAGATAAGCTTGATGCCAGAATACCCGAACAGCTTGCCCCCCGGTGTCTTACGGTTTGGTGTCGACACGGATTGGTTTCGCCCGACAATATACACGTACGTTCCAGGTAAATTGATAAAGGCATTTCCTCGTGTATCCAGAAAGGGGATATCCTCTTTTCGCAACCTCTCGGCAGCGTTCTGGCTGATCTTGTCCGTCACCACCAGGGGAGGTAAAGCCAGTTGCCGCATTGCCAGAAGCAGGCCTATCTGAACATCTGAAAGTTGCCTGACATAGTGAACAACGTATTTCGCTTCGCCGATCTCCACGGTTCCTCGTGTGTCGTCATCTGAGCAGGCGGACCCTACCTCTATCTCAAGAGAGAGGGGGACAATAGCGCCGAGTTCAGAGAACATCGTGCTGATTTGGCTATCTCGCAGATCACTCATGTGTTCAGAAATTTACACTGTTCATTATTTATGAACAAGCAAAAATAATGAACAGCGGTGGGGCAAGGCGATTCCTGAAGTGCTTCATCTACTAATTCTCGCCTCCTCTCGTTCCTCGCGGCTGGCTACGATTGGCTGCGCCGAGAATTCGCCTCCGCTCGTTCCTCGCGGCTGGCTACGATTGGCTACGCCGAAGATTACCGCGGCGTAGCAAAGGAGCCCAAGGCGACGCCACGAAGCCGGGCCCTCCTCTCAAATTACAACGGTTCTTTTTTTGCCCCGAAATAGCTCTGTGGCAGATTCTGTGCTCTTTCCCCGCGCTATCAGATCAAATCGTAGCGACGAACACGGACTATTGTACGCGTCGACGCCATCTCATCGCATCGCGCACACCATCGCTTTCCTGGGTCAACTTACTATGTATCCGGTCCAGCGTTCCCGCGTAACGCTTAAGTCCCCGCAGTACATCGGCCCCCATTTCCCGGTCGTCGAACAACTCTTTCGCACGGTCCTTGAAGTCCAGGCCGGTCTGGATCGATTCGCCTGTCACGGTGTGACCGATGTCGTAGCCAGAGAGTAGCAGTCGCGTCGAACTCATCTTCATCGTGCACACCGTCTCAAACCAGTCCGGCTTATCCTGAACAGAGTCCACTTTCAGTAGCTCAAGTAAGCCGCGCTCGTGCTGGACGAGTGTCTTGATGTCCTTGGCCGAAACCGAGAAGATCGCCAAATAGATGACTTTCCGTAACAGTGCGGCATAGCCATCGCTGTAGTCCTTGCACGTGCGCAGCCCGTACTTTCGCTGAATCGTTAGGACGGCCGGCACGGTCTTGCCAACGGTTACGGCCAGATTGGTGAGCGTCATGGCATATCCTGCATCAGTTGAGGCTGGCTCCTGCGAGCATGGTCGTCGCTGCGTCAAACGCACGTGCCTTGGTAAGGTAACCGTTGCCGAACCAGATCGAGTTGAGACGGCCGTCATTGCTTGTCTTCATGGCGCGGTGGTCGACATACTCCGTAACACCGTTGTAAGCGGCCCAGAGGGACCCGCGCACACCGGGTATGTCCACGCCTGCTCCGTGCTCATAAAGGTGTTCCGCGCAGGCACGCTCGTAGTGCACCCGCTTTGCCGCCCTTTCGTCAGCGGGGTCAGCTGGGTCGGGAAACACTTTTGCCAGATAGTGTCCGATCAGCCCGTCAATCATCTGCACCTTGACCATGTTCTGGAAGGTTTCGGCAAGCGCGTCGTAACGCTCGTTTATGATGCCAAGCATGCGGTCGGCCTGCTTGAGCCGTTCGTGCATATCACGGCT
>JBLHHU010000184.1:0-6978 GCA_047615735.1 Kiritimatiellia bacterium
GTATAAATCTGCGTCGTCGACAGACTGGCGTGCCCCAACAACTCCTGAACGCTGCGTAGATCCGCGCCAGCATCCAATAAATGCGTGGCAAATGAATGCCGCAACGCATGTGGTGAAAAATGCTGATCCAAATTGGCGACAACAAGATACTTCTTCATCATGCGTTCAACAGAACGCGTCGTCAATCGATCCCCCTGCAGGTTTCTGAAAACAGGTCCGCGCTGCCCCGCGGTCGCCCACGTATCCTCGGCGACATTCAACATAGCCTGCAAAGCACGTAGCGCGGGCTCACCAAGCGGGCAAAGACGCTCTTTGCGCCCCTTACCACGCACCTTGGCGGCGCCTGATATCAGATCGACGTCGGCCACATTGAGCCCCACAACCTCAGCAACGCGCGCCCCTGTACTGTAGGTCACCTCAAGAAGGGCTGTATCGCGTGCCGCCGCATAGCGCACGCTCTGCTTAATAGGCCTGCCCTTCGCGATTGTCTCATTCAAGCACACTGACGGCGCATCAATCAAACGCCCCACATCATCCACCGACATGACATCAGGAAGGTCGCGCCCCCGCTTGGGTCCACGCAACCCACTGAAGGGATTCGCCTGCACGTACTCCTCGCGGATCATGAACTTGTAAAAGGAGCGCATACTGGACAGTTTCCGCGCTGTGGTCGTCGGACGACTTCCTTCACGCTGGAAATGCACCAGAAAGCGGCGTGCCAAAAAGGCATCGCACGACGCCCAAGGATGGGGGTGCGACGCCCCTTCCCAGGCGAACTGTGCAAACTGCGCCATATCACGCAGGTAATTGGTCACGGTGTGCGCAGATGCATTGCGCTCGTTCTCAAGATAGCTGACGAAATGCGCAACCGGCTCGTCTTTGACAATATCGGGACGTATCGCCATCAGCTATCCTCATGCGGGTTTCTCTACCCAAATCTTAATCTTAATCGAATGATTTTGGGATAACGATTACGAGCATTGCCAACCCCAGCACAATGAACGATGAACAGTAAACCCAGAACCGCGAACAAAGAACGGCTGTTCCCCCTTCAACCCAGCACCCAGCACAAAGCACGGCTGTTCCAACGGCTGTTCCCCTCAGCGCATCACGCGTCTTCGGACTTCGCTTCGGGCTCCGCCTTTTCAGCAGCATCCGCTTTCGGGGCCTTTTCCTTGGACTTAGGAATCTCGCACTTCTCTGCGACTTCCTCGTAGCTTGGAATCTGATCACGATAACGTTTCACCATGCGCTTCAGTGCAGCGCGCTGCCGATCACTCAGGTAGCCCTTGGAGCCAAACTGCTGACTCAGCGAGTCGTGGAACTCCTTGTCGTCGAAGACGCGTTTACCGCGTTTGACGGCTTCTTTCCACTCTTTAACGGAAGCCATAGCTCCTAAAAGAATGGGTGATTCCTCATCCTTTTCAGGCGCATCATCGCCAATATTTAAATCGCCTTTCATGGCCTCGAAACCGGGGATCGCATCCGAGTGTGCAATCAGCATTTGATCCAGGGCGCGCATCTGCGCTGGCGTCAAGCGACGGCCACCCTGTACCCAGCGCGTCAGCGACGCCACAAACTCACCGGCCTTTTCGTCCATGCCGAGTCCTGCCGCGATTTCCAGTTTGCGAATGCTCGATTCCAATGGGGGCTGCGCATCGGGTTGTTTCAAGAAGTCTGCCAACCCAATTTCGCCAAGCACGGTCTCGAGGGCCGGGATTTGCGTCCGGTAACGGCAGGCCATTTTGACAAGCGTCTCGAGTTGGCGAGTGGAAATAGGCTTCTCGGCATCATCGAGTTGCTTCTTCACCGAAATAACGAATTTTTCATCGCTGTAACTGCGTTTGCCACGCTTTACTTCAGGCGCCCATTCCGTCACCGGTTCGAACAGCCCCAGAGCAGCGTTGACGGCAGCGGTATCCGCTGGCGGCAGCTTCGTTTTCTCCATCCACTTTTCAAACTTGGCGTAGAAATCGGCGAGCATATCCGTCCAGGCGACGTTGCCCTCTTCGATTTCGTCCAAAGCCGTTTCCATCATCGCCGTGAACTTTACATCAAACAGTTCGTTCAAGGTTTCGACCAACAGATCATTGACGCGACGTCCAAGTGCGGTGGACTGCAGGTTTCGTCGATCCGCATCCACGTAGGTGCGTTGCTGCAGGGTACTAATCGTGGCGGCATAGGTACTCGGACGTCCTACGCCATTGCTTTCCAATTCACGAATCAACGAGGCTTGGCTAAAGCGCGGCGGCGGCTTGGTTTCCTTGCGATCACTCAACCATTCCAGACAGATCAACGGTTCGCCTTCGCTCAGCGCAGGCAGATCCTGAAGCTCTTCTTCGCCATCTTTTTCGCCGCCTTTCGGTGGCTCCTTCTTGCGCGCCTCTTCAGCACCCGTCACACGCATATAACCCGCAAACTTGATGTCGGACGACGTCGCCTGGAACAGATACGAACGATCCGTGTCCGCTTCTTTGACCGCTTCAATACGCGCGGTGCGCTGAATCAATACAGCCGGGGCCATCTGGCTGGCAATGAAACGCTGCCAAATGATGCGGTAGAGCTTCAATTCCGGCGCATCCACTTTGCCTGTCAGGCTTTCGGGCGTACGGGTCACATCCGTCGGACGGATCGCTTCATGCGCTTCCTGCGCGCCGGAACGACTGCGATAGACATTCGGCTTCTCAGGCACGAACTCTTTGCCGAATTTCTTCGTGATGTAAGCTGCGCAATCAGCCTGCGCATCTTTGGAAATGGAGAAGGAATCCGTACGCATGTAGGTAATGAGACCGACAGGGCCTTCGCCAAAATCCACACCTTCATAGAGCTTCTGCGCGAGGCTCATGGTGCGCTGTGGCGTGAATCCGGAATGCGTGGACCCTGCCTGCTGCAATGTGCTGGTGATGAACGGCGGCGGCGCGCGGCGCGTGACGTCTTTGGTCAGAATTTCCTTAACGGCCAACGTACGTGCGCCGAGGTCATCCAGAACAGCCTTGGCGTCTTCTTCGCTGTTGATGTTCAGTTTTTCATCGTCGATGCGAACAAGTTTGATCTTGAACGGATCTAACGGCACAACGACCTTGCGGACGGTGGCCCCCATGATCCAGTACGGTTCGGGCACGAATTTCTCGATCTCGGCATCGCGCTCGCAGACCAGACGCAGTGCCACGGACTGAACACGACCTGCGCTAAGGCCGCGTTGCAAACGACGCCAGAGCATCGGACTTACCTTGTAGCCGACGATACGATCCAGCACGCGACGCGCCTGCTGTGCATCAACACGCTTCATATTGATGCTACCGGGCACTTCGAAGGCAGCCTTTACGGCACGCGGTGTAATTTCATTGTACTGAACGCGCTGGTAAACCTTGTCCGGAAATTGCTCACGTAAGATTTCTTCGATATGCCATGCAATCGCTTCTCCTTCACGATCCGGGTCAGGTGCCAGCACAATGGTGTCGCACCCTTTAGCATCTTTTTTCAACTGCGTGATGAGCTTCTGTTTGCTCTTGGGAACAACGTATTTGGGCTCGAAATTATTCTCAAGATCGACACCGAGGCTACGCTCGGGCAAATCGCGCACATGCCCAACCGAGGATGTGACTAAATAATCTTTCCCTAAAATACGATTGATCGTCTTGGCCTTGGCCGGTGATTCCACAATTACCAGTGTTTTACTCATTTACATAGCTCCTAAAGCCAACGTTCCGCCTGAATCTCAGGCGGTGCGTGCGAGTGCCACCATTTTACCGGGCAACATGCGCACAACTTTTTTCATTTCTAGTGTAAGCAACAGCGTGCTGATACGGGCCGCATTCATGCCGGACATCCGAATTAACACATCCACGTGCTGCTCTTCGTTTTGTAGAAGTTCTACGATCGCGGATTCGTCGTCACCCAGGGCCGGAGCATTCCGGCGCGCATTGGGCGCATCTTCCATCCGTAAATTGAGGAACTCATACTCCTTTGAAATATCATCGACGCAGGTGACCATCGTGGCCCCATCGCGTAACAAATCCAGACAACCCTGCGACGCCGGCGCATCGATGCGCCCCGGTACCGCAAACACACTGCGTCCCTGCTCGTTCGCCTGACGCGCTGTGATCAAAGCCCCACTTCGGCGGCCAGCTTCAACCACGAGGACACCCATCGACATCCCACTAACAATACGGTTTCGCATCGGAAACGTCGTTTTGTCCGGGCGCCGCCCGAGCGGCAATTCGCTTAACACGGCGCCTTGGCGTGCAATGGCCTGCGCCAAAGCGGCATTACTAGGCGGATAAAGCGTGTCCAGCGCGCTTCCGAGCACAGCAATCGTCCGGCCCTTCGCATCCAGTGCGGCCTGATGCGCCAGTGTGTCCACGCCGAGCGCCAACCCACTGATCACCGTGAAGCGCATGCGTGCCAACTGCGCCGCCAACTGCGTCGTGACATCACGACCATAGTGGGTCGGCCCGCGCGTTCCCACAACCGCAATACCTTGGGCATCGCCTGCGGTGAGTTCGCCAACGATATACAGGGCCAGCGGAGGATCGTGAATGGTTTTGAGCGCCTCGGGATACTCCGCGTCAAGCGCCGTCAGGATTCGAGCCCCCAGGGCGTCTGCTTTGCAGCATTCCGCCTCTGGATCGAGCGTATCGCGCTGCGTCATGATAGCGCGTGCGGTTTCGGGTCCGACGCCCTTGACGGCAGTCAGTTCATTCGCATCCGCGTCCATAATCGCCGCCGCGCTACCGAGGTGATGCATCAGCGACCGGACACATACGGGTCCGACTCGCTCCATCATGTTCAATAGAATTAGCGCATTGCGTTCGTTCATATCATCTGACCAAGGTGCGCGTTAACGTGGAAACAAAAGCTATCGTGATTAGCACACGATTTGGCATTGATCAAGCTATTGCGGAATAAGGCAGCTTGGGATGCGGCAATCTGAGGGTCTGGCCTGAATGCTGCTACCTTAAGCTCTTCCAGCGTCAAAATCTAAAACCATTTACAGAAGGTCGCGAAGGACGCAAAGGCTCAACCACTGCTGCCGGCGGAGCCCGCCGGACTCCAAACGGAATAGCAGGGACAGGGTTAAGCGCTCCAACATTGGAGCCCGGCGGGCTCCGCCGGATCTTTCCTTCGTTTCCCCTGCCTTCGGCTGGACAAGCTTTGCGATCTTCTGTGAAATTCTTAACAGTGCCGTAGTAACCATGCACGCATGGCTTAAAGTAACAGCATTCTGGTCTGGCCTGCGTGGCGACCGCAACCGTGTGCGAGTGTGAAGTTTGTGAGTCGCAAAAGTAGCCTTGCAACCCTATGGACATGGGGGTCAACGAGCGGATTTCCCTGCTCACCCACATACCTGCTCACCCACATACCCGCTCACACACTGACGAGCCCACGCCGCCAACAGTTAGAAAGACCGAAATAGGCAAAAAATGACCTGTGATGAAAGAAAAACGGTCTTTTTGCGGGAGTTTTTGACATTTGGCGCCCATTCGGGCAAACTCGCCCGCCTATATGTTGAAAGATGAGAAAACACTGATTGTCACCGCCGGCGCCATGCTGATGGTACTGATCATCCTGATCGGAGCCTTGGTCAACAGGGGCTGCCGCAAACCGGAGCCACCCGAGGAGCCGCTCGCGCCCGTAGATGCCCCCGTTGCGGTCATTAGCCAAGCCCCAAAGCACTCGCTACACCCGGCACGCCCAATTCCCCCACGGTTTAAGCGCGACACGCACATGCCCAATGGCGGCGAAGGCGACACGTCGGGATCAATCGATCTGGGCAGTTTTTCGGCCGGACGCGATTTGGTCTATGTCGATGATGACCGTGTCTGGTGGGAAAGCGAAAACGACAAAGACGACGACGAATGTGACCATTCCATGCATATTAGCATGGAAACCCCCTTTCGGCGCCTAGTACAGCTCGTTTCGGACCGCGGCGGAAAACTGAAAGTTCAGGATAGCTACCGCGCCACCGGCGTACACAGCAGCAATTCCCTCCATAAAGAAGGCCGTGGCATCGATGTCACCTGCGATGAATTGGGCCTCGAAATGCTGGCCCGTTTGTGTTGGGCAGCGGGATTCGACTGGGTGTACTATGAAGCAAGCTCACGTGGCGGCGCGCATGTACACTGTTCCGTGAAGCGATAGCCCGTCGGCAATCTATCGGGCCAAGTCAAAAGAGGACTCCGGCATGCATCTTTTTCCTCGCCACACACCGTTCATCATCCTTGCTTGCCTGTGCACACTTTGCGGAATCGCGCGCGCACAGACGCCAACCAATACGAGCGCCAATGCCAATGCATTGACGTTCATCTACATTCATGGCTTCGGCGGCGAAAAACCGAATCCACGCTTCTGTGAAAACGTGAATTCGTTTTTGAACGAACACGACCTGACCAATCGTGTGGTTAACGTTGAATGGGATTCCGTCAAAGTGGCGCCCCTCAAAGCCGGCGCCAGTTGGCGCGAGGCCGAAACACGTGCCGACACCCTGGCGCTCCACTTCCGAACCAATGTCATGGATCGCTACGAGGCCCGCCAGGAACCGTACGTCTTGATTGGATTCAGCATCGGCACGCGCGTCTTACTTGGTGCGCTCAACACCAGCAACGCGGTGCCGACCATGTTGCGCGGTGTGTACTTCCTTGGCGCAGCGATGACACGCGAGACCACCATCGACCGCGCTCGGCTGCCTGCGGGGATGCGCATCACCAACTACCACTCGCCAACGTGGGACATCGTCCACCAAACCGCCTTCAAATTCATGAACACGGAAGAGGCGGGTGGACGTGTCGGTTTCAACGACAGCGCCGTGTTTAATAATTTCTCAGTGTCGTCCACCCACATGCACAAGGAGGTTGGCGTCCCCTTAGACTATTCACAACTCGCTACCGCCATCGCCTACCTCGCTTTGGACCACGAAGGCGTACGCCTAGCGGGCGCCACGCGCTTTAATATCCGGACGCGGGTCGGTGAAGGCGCCTT
>JBLHHU010000185.1:0-6952 GCA_047615735.1 Kiritimatiellia bacterium
CACAAGACTGACAATCGCTGAGTTGCGCCCGCCGAAAACGAAAACGGCCATTGGCAGCGCAGCAAACACGAGGGCGACCAAGGCCAACACACGTCCGATGAGTGCGCGTTCGGTCGAGGCGGAAGCCGCAGCCGAAATTCCCGCACAACTTCCGACGGTAACGGTTCCTAGGAGAATCACGAATGCTGCCGCAATCTGCGCTGGCGAAACACCGCCAAGCGTGGCACACAGCACGAACATCGGAAAGGTCGACAACAATGTCGTCACAATCACGAAGGCACCCGTCATTGTTTTACCTACAACCTGCTCGGGAATGCTGATGTCGGTCATAAAGAGAAGGCCCAACGTGCGCTCCCGTTTCTCGCGCATTAGATTCAGCCCCGATGTCGTACCCGAGAAAACGCAGGCGCAAAACAGAACCGTGGCGCTCAGCGAATGAAACAACTGCAACCCCATGGTCGTACTGCCCGATATAGCTGCAATTCCGAAGGCCCAGAGAACAATCAGTGCGCAAATTCCAACGAACACGAGACGCTTCAGGTAGAACCCGCGTCGCCGTGGCCAATGCATCAGGTCTCGTTGTAGTAATGTCAAAGCAAGCGACATATAGCGTCCTCAAAAAGCCTTCCTTCTATTCTTCCCCAGGACCCGTCATGTGCATAAAGATCTCTTCGAGATTTTTGCTACCTCGACGCGCTTCTTCGACAACCACGTCCTGATTGACGCAGGTCTTGAGAATTGCTGCTGAACTTGTTGTTTCGTCATGCTCGACAAGGACAAGGCTATCTTTACGTCGCAGAGACAACACGCCTTCAATACCCTCGATCAACGTCGCCGCCGACTCAAGATCACTACCGATCGTCAATTCGAGAAACTGCTTGCCCGCGAGCACGCCGTGAGAGGCATCTTCGATGCTGCCCGTGAAAACGGGTTTACCTTTGTCTATAATCACGACCATGTCACACAGGCTATGTAATTCACTTAAGATGTGGGAGGAGATGAAAATTGTTTTTCCCATATTGCGTAATTCGCGCAACAGCTCCATCAACTCGATGCGCGCACGCGGGTCCAATCCCGAAGCGGGCTCATCGAGCAAGAGTAATTTTGGCGAATGAATCAGACAGCGGCCAAGTGAGAGCTTTTGCTGCATCCCGCGTGATAACCCCGAAATGAGCGTGTCATGTTTTTCGTCGAGGTTGACGAGGCTTAGTATATCGCCCACAAGCGCGTCACGTTTTGCGGGCGGAATGCGATACGCAGCGCCGAAAAACTGCAGGTACTCCCCTGCCGTCATGTCCGAATACAGTCCAAAATAGTCCGGCATAAACCCGATGGCGTGGCGGACACGTTTCGCGCCTTCTTCGGATCGCGTGTCGATGCCGAACACACGCGCCGTGCCTTCATCCTGCTTGAGCAATGTTGCCAGAACGCGCATCGTCGTTGTTTTTCCCGAGCCGTTTGGCCCGACGAAACCCGCGATGACACCGCTTGGCACTTTAAAACTGAGATCGTCGACGGCCCACAATGAATCGAAGCGTTTTTTCAGGCCGGAAATTTCGATCGCGAATTCGTGATTCAGTTCTGTGTCAGCCATGGCTACTCATTCTCCTGTTTAGGAATTGATCCTGACGACTCTGCCGCGGCACGCGGAAAGCGCACTCTAATGCATGTGAGATGCACAACATCCGGCGCGCCGCTTTCCAGCGCGAGTGGCGTCATTGCCTCGCCATCGTCAAGGATAAGTAAGAGCACGTCCTCCTGCGGCAGGCTGGCAACGAGGCTCAATTTTCGCTCGAAGCTATCGCGGGAACTGTGGAGCTGATTAAGCTGCCAGTGTTTGTTGAAATTTTCAGGGTCGAGCGCCGGATCAATGGGGTGACTCATACAGATCACGTAGCGCTTCAATGCGTCCACATTCGGAAGCGCTTTGTCGCTATTCGCACCCCAGCCACGGAAATGTTGTGGCATGTGTAGCTTCTCGGCGTATTCCCCAACAACCGTACCCCAATCCCGACGATCCTCATAGGCTCGGTGCAGGCGAATGCTGCCTTCCGCGTCGGGGCCTTCGCTATGCAATTCCAGCAGCCCCTCCTGTTGTGCAAGGTAAGCAGAATGCACAGTCGCGCCACCGAACTGCAAGCGGAACGCCGCCATGTCTTGGGTGTCCTCTCGCCACACGGCAGCATCCCATTCGCCGAACCACTCGGCTTGAAATTGCTTGGACGAGAAAACAGGAATACGCGCGTTCAACTCAGGTTCTGCACCCAATTGGATGGTGACTCCGGCAGCTGACCCGGCGCCCATCGCGTTTTCTTTGGCGCTGATCATGACATTGTCCCGCACCGGCGTCAGTTTGTAGCGCTTATTGGCTGCTGAATAGATCCCAATGCGCGACATGCCTCTCACCATGCGCGGGCTTCCGACCGTGTCCACAATATTTAAGAACAAGGCCTGCGTTTTGCCGACGTTCACGATGCGGCTGTACCCGAAGGCGATAAACGAAAAGAGAACGATCGTCCCAAAAAAAAGTGCCCAGGTTAAATGGGGCTTCTTAAATCGTCGCGAGATTGCCCAATCCACAGGACCAATCGTCAGAACATAGAATACGATAATGACGAGCAGCCACATGAAGCCCACGGCACCCAACGATCGGCTGCCCGAAAAAAGCGCATAGAAGAACCCAACGCCCCAGCCAACGTCGTGCTGTCCCTCATTTATATCGAATTGCGGGAACAAGGTGCGCAGCGCGCCGGCATCGTTCACCCAGAAGGGCGTCTCACGCTCGTCGAGAAAACCAGAACTGCACAACCATCCAGCACCAAGGCGATTAATGCCGGGCTGAGAAAGGTCAATGGCGATGTCGCGTTCGCAGAATGCCTTCACACGTGCACGAAACGTCGGCTCCGAAAGCGGGTTCGAAATGAGCAACCGTCCACCCGTGTCGACCCACGTTCGCAAAGCGGCAAGGACGTCACGTGACAAGACCTGAAACTCGCGCCCGGACATCAGCACGGCATGAACGCTGTCGTAACCCAAGGGGCTGTCAGGCAACAGGCTGGCATCCACGGGGGCAGAATCATACCCCTTCGCCGGTGTCCAGCGTCGCTCGGCCCGCGTCACACCAACACTCAACACACGACGCTTTCCATCCTCCTCCCATCGCACCGGAAGGCGGACACTGATCGGCTTGATGTGGTCTTCGAAACGAACGTTGATGTTCAATTCTCGTCCACGCTCGATCGGAATGTAAAAACGAAAGCGTTTGACAGAGGGGCTTGGCAAAACGAAAGGCAAGACCGTGTGGACCTCCTGCTTGGCGCCCGGATTGGGTTGCGTAATCTCAATCATTCCGCGCGTCGACGCCACTGCATTTTCGAGCGTCACCGTGATCGGGTAGGCACGACCAGATTCCGTCAGCGGCAGATTGAATCCAGCGACGATGTCAGAGGGGATCTCCACACGCGCCGCGTATGCTTCCTCCAAAGCACCTAACCAAAAGCTGGCGATCAATAGGCAACAGGACGTCATACGACGACGATTGCACCGCCCCCTCAGCGTTTGAAGTAACATCACATTCCCCTACCTCTGTTCGGGTCTCACTATGAACCGACGACGGACCCTTTTCAACCTGTAGGTTGATTTATTGCGCTTCTGCCCATTACCTGAGCACGACGTCACGTCAACAGTCGACGATGATACAGCACCCACTCGACCAATAGCAATATCAGCAACACGATCGCTGCAGGCCGCCAATATTCGCGCCGAACATCGCGGCGTGCTTCAAACGTTGCCGCGTTTTCTCGACCAATCGACAGGTTTTCGGCCACTTTCAGACTCGACTCGTTTCGGTCAAAGAGGTTCACGGCCACGGCCATGGGTTCACGACCGGGGTCAGGAGAAGAAATCGAATAGATGCCACATTGTTTGGTTTCCGTGAAACGATAATGCCCCGATTCACCTTCCATGACGGTACGTCGCCCATCCGGCATGGTGACCTCCGGTCGCTTGCCTTGCCACGCCACCGCCAAAGGACGGCCGGTCTGTGTGTTGACCGTGATCTTGCGTTCACGCAAATCATCAAAATATTCAAACGCATTGTTCAGGAACAAAGGAAAGGAAACCAGAAGTGGCCAATTTGACTTGAGCGGATTGAAGCCAACGACACAGATTTCACCGTACGGATGCGACATGAGGCCGATTAACGGCGTTTGCTCAGCACGTAAAATGGCTTCGCCGGATGCGGGCAGCGCCATGCTTGCCGTGTCAGAGAGGATCAGATTACTAAAATCGAGGAAGCGCGCCAGGGGGTGCCCCGTGTCCCAGTCGACAATGCGTGGCCCTTTCACCGTTTCCCCCAACGCCAACCCTTCCATCGGCGGTACACAGGCTAGGTACATATTATCACAAGGTGCCAATTCAGGCTCGGAGACGTCATGCCAAATCACCAACGACACGCCGTCGAGTGCCGATGGCGCATACGCCTCCGGTCGAATGGATCTAAACTGGACTCCGGGTGATGCCCGCAAAGCGCGTTCAAGAAAATACAACTGCTCGCCCACCAGCAAGACCCGTCGCTGTGTCGGTGGCGTGATAATTTTCCATGCCTGATTATCCACCGCCAACGCATCATCAACATCAAGAACGACCTGCAAATGCCCACCCTGAATCAGCGTGGCTTCAAAAATCTTCGAGAGCGTCTGCTCTCCCTCAACCTCGATGTACTTCGAATCGAGAAGATCACCATTCAACCGGACATCCATGGTACCCGTAAATTTTTGCGGCGAAAAATTCTGCACCGACACAAACATTTCGACGTTGCGGTGATCATGCATTGAGCGACGGATATCCAGCCCCGCAACGGCCACATTCGGCGCAGATTCGCCCGTCGTGACATATTCAACAGGAAATGGCATATCGACCTCATGCAACGATTCGCAAGCACCATCGGAGACGACAATAACGCGTGGCGTGTCGCGAGATGCAGCGACCGAGCGCGCCAGCGCGAGCGCGGGCGTCAGCATCGTTGGGCACTGATTGGGCGTCACGTCTTTGAGGGCTACGCGAAGCAGACGCTTGTTGCTGGAAAACCCAGAAATCATATCGGCTTTCGCATCAAAGGTGATCATCATCAGCTCATCATCTCGCCGCAACTGTGACACCAATGTTTCAACAATCGTCTTGGCTGCATCCAGGCGGCTGCCTTTGCCGTCTGCCCCGAGCGCCATCATGGAGGCCGATGTATCCAGAAGCACGATGACGCTCTGGCGCGTGCGATCGCGCACGTCAAAGGTGGGTCGCACTAACGCAAAAATGATCGCCAGCAGCGCCAAAATTTGAAGTAACATCAGCAAGCTGCGCTTTAATTTTTGGAAAGGCGAATTGACACGCAAATCTTCGATCACCTTTTGCCATAGCAGCGTACTGCCAACGCGTACCTGTGGGCGCTTGAGCTTGAGGAAATACAAGAGCACCAGGCCGGGCACCGTCAGTAACAACAATAGCGCCATGGGATTCAACAGGCTCATTGCACGACCCCCCGTCGCCGCAACACGTCCAACACGAGACGGTCAAATGGCATTTCCGTCGACGACAAAACATAATAGCCGCCATGGTTCACGACGTAGGACTTGAGGCCGTTACAGAATGTCTTCAGCGTGCGGTCGTAAACGTCCTCAAGGCGACGCCCCATCGACACATCCGTGGAAACCTCAAGTTCAGCATCCACCAACCGGACATCGCCGCGAATGGTCGGCTTCAACTCTTCGGGTGACAAGACGTGCACCGCAAGCACTTCATAATTGCGTGCAAAGAGATGCCGCAAGCCTTCTTCATAACCATCCGTATCCATAAAATCAGAAATAACGACAGCAATCCCGCGACCACGCTGTGATTGTGAAAAGCGCTTCATGCTGTCGCCCAAACGGGTCTCACGGGTGGCCTGCGCCTTATCCAGAAAATCGAAATACCGGGCCGCATTCACCTTACCGCGCTTCGGGCCGAATGGCTCACTGAGTTCCGCATCAAACGTATGCGCTGTCAGACTATCCATTTTGCACAAACAGATATACCCAATGGCGGCTGCAACGCGTTTCGCGTAGAGATGCTTTTCGGGCTCACCAAACGTCATCGACGCGCTTGTATCCAACAAGATGTTCACGCGCAGGTCCTCTTCTTCCAGAAAGAGTTTAAGGAAGAGCTTTTCGAGGCGCGCGTAAACCTTCCAATCGAGGTAGCGCAGATCGTCTCCGTGCACGTAATTGCGATAGTCGGAAAACTCATTACTCGTTCCACGGCGGCGGCTTCGCCGTTCACCGCGAAGCCGTCCCGTCGACAGCTTGCGCGACGTGATGGCTAGCTGCTCCAGACGGCGCATTGTATCCGAGTTGAGTAGAGGGTCTGACATGATTTATCGCTTCGTACCGTGCTTAGGTTGTTTCAGGAACGTCACTCAAAAGGCTTTTAATAATTTGATCGGTATCAATGCATTCAGCCTGACCTTCGAAATTCAGTAGAAGACGATGGCGCAGGGCCGGATAGGCCGCGCGCTTCACATCCTCGAAGGCCACGTGCAGACGGCCATCGATGGCTGCATAAACTTTGGCCGCAACCGCCAAGGCCTGCGCGCCGCGGGGACTGCTTCCATAACGCACGAAACGCTGCACGTCCGATGGAGCGCCTTCGTGCCCCGGATGTGTCGATAAGATCAGACGGGCAATGTAATCCTTGATGTTGTCTGCTGTCATCAGCTCGCGAATGAGCGCGCGGTGTGCTTCAGCCTGCTCCGTCGTTATCACCGGCGACGCCACAGGGGGTACAGCATCGGTGGTTCGTGACAGAATCTCTTTCAAATCGTCAGCACCAGGCAAACGGACATCAACTTTGAGAAGAAAACGATCGAGCTGCGCTTCCGGCAAAGGATACGTCCCTTCCATTTCGATTGGATTCTGCGTTG
>JBLHHU010000186.1:0-6938 GCA_047615735.1 Kiritimatiellia bacterium
AAATCGCGTCTGAACTCGTCTTGAGCTGTGGGTTTTATAATAGATTTCCGTGCGCTTGGCCGCTGGCGGATACGAATTCGCGGACCACTGTTCCCCGACGAAGTAATCGAGATCATCCCGAGAGCCCGCGTAATGGAACTTTTCCATGGGTCTCGGTGTGAGCATGATCGCGTCCAGATCCGCGTCCGTAAGCTCTCGCGCATTCTGACACCCAGCACAAAGCACCATGAGAAAAACAGGCATGATGTGTTTCTTCTTTATCTTCATATTCATATGATCCGAACGCCCAGCATCACATTTTAACGCGCTAGCGGCAATAGCGTGCACTCTGAGGCCGGATCGGATCTTCACTTACTGCCGAAGAACGTGTGTGTCATTCTTGGTTTCCGCTCCTATTTGGCGGCCGGTTTCTTGCGGTAGGGGAAGTTCTTTTCCTCAGAATGAATCTTGTCGATTACGGCCTTGAGCTTGTCTCTCGTGAGTTTGGTGTTGGTATCAAGTCCCGCTAGCCCCACATCGTTCGTCTCCAGCTCATCAGCGGGGACGTTGTAGAACTGGCCGCTTTGGTAAAGTTTGTAGGTTTGGTTTCGCGCATATCGCTTGACGTTGCCTTCGCGGTTCCCCTTGCGCTCGTACCAGCAGAAGACCCAGTCACGCGGATTGCCTTTGTTGCCCATAAGTTGCGGCAGAAAGCTGCGCCCATCAATCACGCGGTCCGTGGGCACGTCGCCGCCACTCAGATCCGCAAGCGTTGGCAAAAGGTCTGAGAAATCAACCAGATCCTGGCTTACCTGTCCCCGCTCGATCGTCTCGGGCCAGTTGGCGATGAAAGGAACGTGGGTGCCGGCGTTGGGCGTTGAGCCTTTGCCACCGGTGACATCGCCACCTTTGAACGGCGAGGTAATGCCTGTGTACGTCCCGTTGTCGCATGTAAAGATAAGCAGTGTGTTCTCGCGAATACCCATATCAACCAGAGCGTTGTCGATCTTGCCGACCATTTTGTCGGCATAGGCAACCATGTCTTGGAAATGGGGTCGATTCCATTTGCTTCTTGGCCATTCAGTCTTCTCGTTTGGATCCCAGTCTTTTGAATCGGGCGTCGGCTGAAACGGCCAGTGGGGAAGCATCATGGGGTAATATGCAAAGAAAGGGCCTTCCTTATTCCTCTTGATGAAGTCGATCAGATAGTCGCTGACGAGGTCCGGTCCGTACTTGCCGGGGTGGTTGACTTGTTTGCCGTTGATTTCTAGGCCGGGGTTCGCGTAGCGCGGCGGTCGCCGAGTCAATTGCCAGAGGCAGTATTCGTCGAAGCCGAACTTGCCTGGGCCGTCGAGCCCGCCCTTCAGTTGCCATTTGCCGACAATGCATGTCCTGTAGCCGGCCTGCTTCATAACGTTACCGAATGTGACTTCGCCTGCATGCAGGAGTCCGAATTCGACGTAGTTTCTCGAATTGTAGCGGCCCGTCATAATTTGGACGCGAGAGGGCGTGCAGATGGGCTGGGAATAGGCGTGTTCGAATCGCATACCTTCGGCTGCGAGTCGATCAATGTTGGGTGTCTTGTAAAATGTCGAACCGTTGGCCCCGACGCATTCATAACCCATGTCGTCGGCCATGATCAGAATAACATTGGGCTTGGATGCCGCAAAAAGAGGGACGGCGCCAAGAAGTAGTGTCGTCATTAGCAGTGAGGTTCTATGTCGCATCGTTGTCCATTCTTTCTCTTGTTGCAAAGCTCAATTCTCCACCGAAACGATAACAAGCGTCAGCGAATGCGGTGCCACATTTCTTAAAAATCAGATGGACCTCCTGCGGGACCACCCGGTTGGGATGCGCAATATGGTTATAGGCGTCGGTTGCGTCTCCGCTGAGTACCGTTGCGTTGTAGCTGCCATCAAGGATTGCGTCTTTCATCGTCACTGTACAGTCCGCATGTTTCGATGGGTGACGGGTTGGCAGTGCGATGGACCATTGCCCGCCGGATTGATCAACGGTCGCGATGGCGGCGATGAACTCTTCCGCCGGGAAGGTCTCGAGCCGACCGGAGGGAGAAAGGCCGCCCGCAGGGCCGCAGTGAGCGAAGCGGACGGAATCTTGCGCTTGATCTTGGCGTGCATTCGCGAGCGGTAGATCAAGCCCCGAGGTTGGTGAAGAGCCCTCAGCGCTCGTGGGTGCAGGAACCTGCAAGACCCAATTGGCACGCCCACGGGAAGTCAGTTGGAACTATCTTGAGGACTTCCTGAGGAAGTTGGAATCCCTAAACACGGTCTTGAAAGCCGCCTAAATCGGTCCTCAATGTGTTACTTTGCTGCAAGTAACAGGCGGGCGATTCAGATGAGCGGCGAAAGCGTTGTGCACCTGCTTGGGTGAATGCTGTTTGAACTAGGCAAACACTGGCGGTGCTTATAGAATTCAAATGTGGACAGAGAAAACGCCTACTTTGTAGGCGACAATCCAGCAAAATCCTTGAGGAGAGAGCGGAATGAGTGAGAGACGGCTACTGACAATGGTGCTGATCGTTCTGGTGAGTGCGTGGGCGCAAGACGTTGAGGCGGTGACGACGAATCTGCCTGTCATTGCTGACACATTCATTAATAGCGCATTGACAGGCAACAATGCCGGTGCAGAAGGGCATGTGGCGGCAGGAAGTGACGCCTCTAGCCAGCCGCGGAGGGGGTTGTTTCGGTTTGACCTGAGTGCCATTCCGCCTGGCTCGACCGTATCATCCGCAATGATCAAGATCTCTGTCACCGGCACGCCTCCCGCAGGGGGCCTGGATTCAACATTTGACATCCACCGTCTGACGGAAGAATGGGCGGAAGGTAACAAGAATGGATCTGGCGGACCCGGTGGCGAGAATGGTGCCCCTGCCTCAACGGGCGAATGCACCTGGCTCAGCAAGCACCACGCTGTCGCAGAATGGCGTGATCCCGGGGCGTTGGGGGACTTCGTGGCGGCAGCCAGTGCGAGCACAGCCGTGGCAGGTATCGGGAGCTACTCCTGGACGGGTACCAGCGTCGTGGCCGATGTGCAGTACTGGGTCAACAACCCCAGTCGCAATTATGGCTGCCTGCTCAAGACTCAGTCTGAAGGTGGAGCCAAGACCGCCCGCCAGTTCGGATCCCGCGAGAGCGCGTCTGGTGCCTCCCTGGAAGTGGTGTTTGATCCGCCACTGCTGACCCCGCCGACGATTGTCTCTCTGACCGTCAGCAACGCTTTGGCGATGAGCTGGCTGTCGGCCACGAATCGCAAGTATGATGTTCGCTTCATCGACGATCTCCTTTTGGCACCCGATGGGCTACTGGCTGCGGCCAATATCCATGCCTCCACAAATGCGACTACGACATGGACGGATCCTCCCTATGCGGCCAGCCCTTATAACGCGTCTAACTCGCCGCTCTTCTACCGACTGTCGATGCTGCCGGATGTCGCCACACCGCTGCCTATCGTTGCGGAACTGGTGGTTAGCAACCTGGTCTCGCCGACAGTGTTGACGCATGCCGGAGACGGATCGGGACGTCTTTTCGTCGCTGATCAACTTGGCACCATACACGTGATTGACGCTTCAGGATCACTTCTGCCAACCCCGTTCCTGGACATCACGGGTCTCATGACCAACCTGGAGCCCGCTTTCGGCGGCGCTCCCAGGGGGCTTAATCCGGGGTACGACGAGCGCGGCCTGCTGGGGCTGACCTTCCATCCTGATTACAGCACCAACGGTCGATTCTTCGTCTACTACAGTTCCCCGAAGTTTGTCACGGACGAGGTGAACCATGAGAGCATTGTGGCCGAGTACAGTGTGACGGCCACCAATATCAATGTCGCCGACGCAGGAAGCCGCCAGGTGTGGTTTCGGGTGGATCAGCCGGAGTTTAACCACAATGGCGGTGCGCTGGCCTTTGGTCCGGACGGCTATCTCTACATCGCACTGGGCGACGGAGGAGGTGGGGGCGATGTGCATCCGCCCGTGGGCAACGGCCAAGAGAACACGAATCTGTTGGGGGCCATTCTGCGCATTGATGTAGATTCGGGGATGCCTTATGTCTCGCCCACGAATAACCCGTTCGTGGGTGTGATGGGGCGCGACGAGATCTTCGCCTACGGTCTCCGCAATCCCTGGAAATTTTCCTTCGACAGCGGCGGATCCAATGAGCTGTTTGTCGCCGATGTGGGGCAGGGCAAGTGGGAGGAGGTCAATATCATCGAGAAGGGCGGCAACTACGGCTGGCGGATTCTGGAAGGAAATCGCGCCTTTGACGTGGCGTTACTCGACACCCTGGGCTTAAGCGTGACTGACCTCAAGCCGCCCATACACGACTATCCACACGGGCCCCTGGGCATTTCCATCATCGGTGGATACGTTTACAGGGGAACGGCCTATTCGGCTTTGCAGGGCAAGTACGTCTTTGGCGATTTCAGCACCTCGTTTGGCACGGCCGATGGTGCCATCTACTACCTGGAGGAGAGTCGTCCCGGCATATGGGAGCGCTTTGAGTTCAGCCTGCCGCCGCCGGGTCGACTGAATCGCTATGTCAAAGGTTTCGGCGAGGGTGAGGATGGCGAAATCTATCTACTGAGCACCGGCAATCTTGGACCTAACGGGACCTCGGGTGACGTGCGGCGGCTGCGAAAGCCGTAAGGCAGTGCGCCACAGATAAGTCGACAATATACATGGCCCGCATGGCATGGCTGTAGTGATGGAAAATCGGCGCCGTTGCGGATGGCGTCGTAGAGGTGTAGTCCCAGATGCTTGTGGCATCAACCTTGAGTTGCGGGGCGACCTCGAGGTCCTCTTCGACCCAGTGCAGCTTCAAGGATGGAGCGGCAACGGCAGTTTGGCTTTCTGGTTTTCTTGCCCACTGGTTGGCAGGGGCCAGACGCGCCGATGTCCAAGCGGAGCGTTTAATCAGTTACTGGGAGCAGAACCACCAATTCAGCTTGTTTCGCTGGATCCGTATGGCGCTCCGCGTGATGGGTCAATAACCCTAAAGTGTCCGGCACGCGGGAAATATCAGATTGAATTGATGGTGAGTTTGGGTGCTCTAGCGTGTCGAGCCACCGTTTATATGCAGGCAACTAGAGTGCGCCCGCCGCCTCCTTCTCAACATGGCAATGTTGAAAACGTGTTTGAAGGGGTAAACGCTTAGAGGGGAGGGGGTTGCAAAGAATGGCACGCCCACGGAGAATCGAACTCCGGTTCCAAGGATGAAAACCTTGTGTCCTAACCACTAGACGATGGGCGTATGTGCGTGTGAATTTGGCTTAAAAGGCACAAAAAGTAACATTCTCGCCGTATGAGATCAATACCAAAAAGACCAGGCGCGGATTTTTGTCAACTGGGGGCGTTGCGCCGTTTCTGTGGTGCTTGTCGCTGCGCGGCGTTCGGATGTCCTGCCTGCGTGGCAGGATGCTTGTCGTCGCGGGCCGGGCTGTATACGATGGGCGCATGAAAAATCTCGTTTCCGTTTATAAATGCGCCAGCGCATGGCGCACGGCCATATTCGCGGTATTGGGCGGCCTGATGATCTCGGGTTGCCAAATGGTGCATCCTGTCGATACCTTGGATGTTGACGATCCAAATGTAGAGTATTCCGATTTTCCGTACCACGGCTAAGCGCGGTACCATTGCGAAAGGGTGATGATGGTTAAATCAATCGTGTTCGGTGTTTGTTGTCTCGGTGCGCTGGCGGGGCCTGTCCTTGCCGATTGGACCCATTACCAGGGGCCAACGTACGATGGTATTTCCGCAGAAAAGGGCTTGGGCTGCACCGCGCTCAAAACCGTCTGGGAAGCATCTGTGAACATTGGGTTCTCGGGTATCAGTGTGGCCGACGGGCGTGTTTTTACGATGGGTAACAAGGACGATCAAGATGCGGTCTACGCGCTGTCTGAGGCGACAGGCGAGGTGCTCTGGACATATACCTATCCCCAGAAACGTGATCCCAATCTGTATGAAGGTGGCCCGAACACGACACCCACGGTGGACGGGACGCGCTTGTATACGATGTCCCGTTCCGGCCTGATCCTGTGTTTGGATGCTGCATCCGGTGATCTTCTCTGGAAGGCTTCCGCCGAAGACGTTGGCGCGAAAGCGCCGAGCTGGGGCTTTTCCGGCGCGCCGACGATTGTCGGCGATTCCGTGCTGCTTAACGTTGGCTCTGCGGGCTTGGCCCTAGACAAGACCACAGGCAAAAAGGTCTGGGATTCCAAGGCAGGGCCAGCCGGGTATGGGCCCATCATCCCCTACAAGCAGAAGGGCAAAGCGCTGGGAATGCTCGTGTCCGGTACGGATGTCGTGTCGCTCGATCTGGCGTCCGGGGAAAAGCGCTGGAGCTTACCGTTCAAGGTCGACTACAACGTTAACGCCGCCGCGCCGCTGATTTTTGGAAGCCGCGTTTTTATTTCAGGCGGATATGGCAAGGGTGGGGGCGTCTATGATTTCAGTTCCGGCAAAGGCAAGGAACTCTGGTTCTCGCGTGACCTCAAGACGCAGTTCAGCACGGCGATCATCTTGAATGGCTATGTTTACGGCGTGGACGGGAATACGAGCCAGCGCGCCAAGATGGTTTGTCTGGACTTGAAGGATGGTGCGCTCAAGTGGAAATCACCCTGTGAGTTTGGCAGCGTGCGCTATGCGGATGGAAAATTCTTCTTTCTCAATCAAAAGGGCGACTTGATCATCTCGACGATCTCCCCAGAGGGAATGAAGGAGGTCAAACGCAAGCACCTCTTTGACGATAAGTGCTGGACCGCCCCGACGATTGCCAATGGGAAGCTGTTTGCACGCAGCGCTCACGGGTCCATGCTTTGCATTGATTTGAAGTAAGTATGGCGACATTTACAAGATCTCCCGAGACGGCACGTGAATATGCTGTGTTTCTTCTGGCTGCGTGTGACCACGACAACGCAGGACCATACGAGAAGCATGTGATGCAGGT
>JBLHHU010000187.1:0-6904 GCA_047615735.1 Kiritimatiellia bacterium
AGGCGCGCGCTCAGGAGGTCCTACAAAAGCTCGAGGCCAACCAAGCCGCTGCGCTCAAGCGACGAGAAGCAGGACCGAAAAGGACGACGCGAGCAAGTGCAAATAGACAGCAGCAGGCGGCCAACCAAAAGAGAGCCCAAAACGACAAAGAGAGGATAGTGCGTGAAAAGGCCCGCGACAAAGCCCGCGATGATGCATTGCATCGATCACAGAACTATTTGGTGGAAGCCTTGAATGCACTCGTAGCGAAACAGCCCGACATGGAAGGCGTCGGGCATGAGCTTACGACCGTAGAGGCCCCAGCATACGTCGCACCTGTTGAGGACGAACGTTCCGTCAAGAAACTGGGCCAGAACATCAAAGGATCCATTGTGCCAATAAGCGAACGTCTCGCGAGTCCTCACAAAGGAATGCGCGAAAAAGCGGACACCATTGGCCGCTGAGGCGCGACAGATAGGACCGGGCCATTGCCCTGCCCTGCCAAAGACTCACGTCTCGGCAATGGGTTCCCCGACAGAGGGAATCACCAGAAGCTTCTCACTGTGACGATTCATTTCACGCCAGGCTTCGAAAAGCGTTTGTGGCTTATCCCAGTGTTCGCGTGTGCGCTCGTGCAAAGCCTTCAGTCGATAACAGGGTACGGCGGCATAGGTGTGGTGCTCAACATGCCATTCCATGTGCCAATACATGAATGAGCTGAACGGATCCAAGCGTACCGACCGGCAACACGCGCGGAAATCATCGACTTCCGGTTCACGTCCGACGTGCATCGTGTCATGAATCCAAGTGTGGTACCACTTGCCCCCGTAGAATGCAGGCAGGCTCACGACGACAATCAGAAACCATTGACCGATCGAAATCGCAAAAACAGCGAACAACACGTGCGCAAGAAACTGACTCACCGCCGTCCAGTACACATCGCGTTGCGCCGCAGGTTTACTCTGCGCATAGACATAGCGTCGCCACGTACCGATACGTGAATTTCGCAAGAACGGTTTCGCGATGAAGTAGATTTGGTCATAGAGCGTCATGACCAGGCCCGTTAGATCGAGCACAGACACCGCACCGCGAAGCACGGTCTCGGTGGTTTGGGCACGCGGATGCACTTCTTCGCCCTCACTGCGGCGATGCAGCGTGTATACATGATGGTAGTTGTGACTCATCTTGTAGAGCGCACTGTTACTGGTCCAGTGCATCAAGCCAAAGACCCGCTTGAAGAAAACATTCAACCACTTGGTCTTAAAAACAGTGCCATGTGAAAATTCATGCGTCTGCGGATTGAAAGCAAAGAGCCCCCCGTGGACATACAGAGCCAGCGCCATCAGGACCCACCTCTGCGTGGCAAACAGGTAATACGCCAGCGTGCCTGATGCGCCCAAGATCGCAAGCACCCCAAGACAATGCCACAGTCCTCGGAGATCACTTCTACGCGTATACTCCCGCAGGATCTCGCGATCGATGGGCGGACGCTTCCAATCCACATCAATCGATTCATATGGAAAATCACTCATGGCATGTATAGTGACATGTCACAGATAGTTCTTTAAGTCCCGATATCAGTCATTATAGGATATTCACATGTCAATTTATGATACTCGTCCAATTTCTATCGAATTTGCAGCCACCTCGCGCAGCCCCAAAGCACCGCAGGCAATGCGCCACCCGACCCATGGGGCCTTCCAGTTAACGCACGTGAATCTCTCTGAGTTACACGATGGCCCTACCCGTTCACGCGAACACCGACACGATGTTTACCATCTCGTCATCTTCGAGCAGGCCAAAAATCAGATGCGGCTGAATCGTGGCTTGGTTAATACGCATCGCGGATTGTGCATGATGACGCATCCGGACGATTCCCACTGCTTCCCGCCGAAGCAACATGGGCGAACCGTCTACCACGCATTTACCTTTCGCTTCGCCGACATGACTGCGCCACCACCCCTGCATAGCGTCCTCACGCACTACACCGGCATTGCGCTGCCGGATGCACCCAATGCCTTCACCCTGCCAGAAACCGCCATGCTGCGCTTGCCAGGCATGCTGGCAGCCATACACTCGGCGCTGGTCCCAAACGCGGGACAAGGCGCGACGCATCTTTACCACGCGCTCCTGGGCCTGTTTTGCTTTGTTGCAGAACAGCGACGTGCGCAGGCGGGCGTCCAATCGTCAAAACAGCGACCCCCCGCGGTTTTCGCCCGAAACGAAATCGACGCACACTACACCGACCGCGTCAGCATCGCCGATCTGGCCCAACACGCCGGCGTCACAGCAGCTCATCTGGGAAGGGCGTTTCAGAACCGCTACGGAATCTCGCCCGGACGCTACCGCGAACAGCTCCGAATGGAAGCCGCCGTAAATCTGTTGCGCCACAGCGACCTGCTGATCAAAACCATCGCCTATGAACTCGGCTACCCCGACGCCAGCACCTTCTCAAAAGCCTTTCAGCGCCACGCCGGGATCTCCCCAAAGTCCTGCCGACAGTCTGGAGCCCGTCATGACCCATTCAAAGCGTAGACATGGTCACAGCGGCGATGATTCAAGCCTGCCCAGACGATAGACTTGCTCCACCATGCCGCCCGGTGTAAAATAGAGAGTCTGTCATCTAACGGCGGGAACGCTCGCGGCCGCTGGTCGCGAGGGTCAGCCGGAATTTATCTATCACAGAAAGGTCTCGACGGGCATGGGCGAAGCGAAAACCCCGGACTACTCACTGTTGGGCGAAAACGCGAAGCGCGCCGTCGAACGTGGCCTTGCTGAAGCGGATTGGTACACGACCCCGTTGCCGCGCGAGGTCCTGCGCGGCCTGTTGGTGCGCCGCAACGGGCCTGCAATTCGCGACACGCTTCTGCTCGCCCTCATTCTGATCGGCAGCGCGTACGCATTCATCACACTATGGGGCTCATGGTGGGCGGTGCTTCCTTACATGGTCTATGCCGTATTTTATGGGACGGCGTCGGATTCACGTTGGCACGAGTGTTCACACGGGACAGCGTTTCGTACGGATTGGATGAATGTCGCACTGTATGAGATCGCCTCGTTTATGGTGAACCGTGAATCCACCGTATGGCGCTGGAGCCACAACCGCCACCATAGCGACACCATTATCGTTGGCCGCGATCCTGAAATTCAAATCCCGCGCCCACCCGATATGCTCGCGCACGCCCTAGGGTATTTTGCTATTGGCGGCTACCGCACCTACTACCCGAGCCTTATTCGGCATGCCTGCGGTCGCATGACGCCTGCTGAACGCACATTTATTCCGCAGTCCGAATTCGGCAAGGTGTTCTGGAAGGCGCGACTCTGTGTGGCCATATACGCGGCCGTGATCGTCGCGTCGATTGTTTTCCAATCGTGGATTCCTGTCTTGTTAATCATGCTACCGCAGTTCTTCGGCACCTGGCTGATGATCATCCATAATACGCCCCAGCACGCCGGACTTGCAGAGAATGTTCTGGATCATCGCCTTAACTGCCGCACGGTTTACATGAACCCGATCAGCCGTTTCATTTACTGGAACATGAACTACCACGTCGAACACCACATGTTTCCGCTGGTACCGTATCACGCCTTGCCGCGATTGCATGAGGCGGTCAAGGATGATTGCCCGCCACCATATCCGTCGATCCTGTCTGCTTGGCGTGAGATTCTGCCGACCGTCCTGCGGCAGGTGAAGGACCCAGCGTACCACGCTAAACGCCAGCTACCGCCACCACGCGAACGTCCGGATGCGCGCAGTTACACGTCGAACGCCGCGCCCGATGCCGCGGGTTGGATTGAAGTCTGTAGCGCTGCGTTGCTGGCGAAAGGCGATGCGCGCCGTTTCGATCATGGCAAGAAGACCTTTGCGCTGTACCGTGATGCCGCGGGCGCGCTCTTTGCGACAGATGGCATCTGCACGCACGGCAACACGCACCTCGGTGACGGTCTCGTCATTGGGAGTACCATCGAATGCCCCAAACACAACGGACGGTTCAATCTCAGTGACGGTTCACCGGCGCGCGCACCTATCTGTCGCGGTCTTTGCACCTACCCGGTTGAAGACCGCGCCGGCAAACTCTTTCTCAACCTGAATGCGCCGGGAGGGTCCGGCGTTCGCGAAGAACAGACGCTGCAACTGCGCGTGGTCAGCAACGACAACGTGGCCACCTTTATCAAAGAACTGGTATTGGAGCCTGTGGACGCATCGGCACGCGCTGATTTCACGCCCGGCGATTATCTACAGATCGACATTCCAGAATATGGCACCATCCCCTTCAGTGCCTTCGATGTGTGCGAGCCCTATGCGTCGGTCTGGCAGGCGCAGCATGTCTTCGACCTCGAAGCCCGTCACCCGGGCGACAGCCGCCGCAACAACTACTCCATGGCCTGCAACGCAGAAACGGAATCCGTGTTGCGCTTCAACGTGCGCATTGCAACCCCGCCGCCCGGTCAGGATTGCCCGCCGGGAGTGGGCTCTGCGTATGTGTTTAACTTGAAGCCTGGCGATACGGTGACAGGCATTGGCCCGTTCGGGGATTTCCACATCAAGCCAACGCAAAAAGAAATGGTCTACATCGGTGGCGGCGCAGGCATGGCGCCAATACGTGCGCACTTATCGCACCTCTTTGAAACGGATCACTCACACCGCCGGATCAGTTATTGGTACGGCGCGCGTTCGCGTCAGGAAATTTTTTACGACGACTATTTCGAGAAACTCGCCACGCAGCACGACAACTTCGGCTTCCATGTTGCCCTATCCTCCCCCCTCGCCGAGGATCAATGGACGGGCTTAGAAGGCATGATCCACGACGTGGTGCTGGCGCAATACCTGAAAGAGCACGACAAACTTGATGCCGTCGAATTCTATTTATGCGGTCCCCCGCTGATGATTGCGGCCTGCCAAAAAATGCTCGCCTCACTCGGCGTCACCCCCATGCAAATCGCCTACGACGAATTCTAAGCGGCAACATCCACACGCTGGCTACGTCGCCCCCTGTAGCCGCCGACGCCAGTCGGTGGATGCTTTCTCAGGGCAGAAGTGACACAAGCTCAAACATCCACCCGCTGGCGCGCGCGGCTACGTCCCGCCCCCTGTAGCCGCCGACGCCAGTCGGTGGATGCTTTCTCAGGGCAGAAGTGACACAAGCTCAAACATCCACCCGCTGGCGCGCGCAGCTACGTCCCCCCCCTGTAGCCGCCGACGCCAGTCGGTGGATGCTTTCTCAGGGCAGAAGTGACACAAGCTCAAACATCCACCCGCGCGCGCGGCTACGTTCTTACTTGAACCCCATTTCAGTCATCCATTGCTCGCAGAGTGTTGGCCATTGCGAGACGGGATGCTCCGAGGGGCGCAAGCCATAGCCGTGACCCCCTTTGGCGAAGAGGTGCAGTTCCACGTCAACGCCATGCGCATCGAGCGCGGCGGCATAGGCTAAGCTGCTGCGGTAGTGACTGCGATCGTCCTGCGTCTGGACCACAAAGGCGGGCGGGCTGTCCCCATCAACCTTGATTTCATCCTTCAACTCGATCCCACCCGCTTTGAACAGGTAAGCCGGGTAAACAAGGATGCTGAAGTCGGGCCGGTCATCCGAGTTGCTGCAGGCCGCGGTGAGATGCCCGCCCGCAGAGAACCCAAGCATGCCCACACGTTTCGGATCAACCTTCCATTGTTCAGCGTTCGCACGCACCAGGCGAACCGCCCGCTGAGCGTCCGCCAGCGCCCCTTCACGATTTCGTGGAACACGATACTTGAGCAGCGCGGCAGAGACACCAATGCTGTTGAGCCACGCCGTCACCTCCGTGCCTTCTTTATCGAAGGCCAGAATGCCGTACCCACCTCCCGGGCACACGATGACGACCGGGACAGGCGTCTCGACGGCTTCCGCAGGATAGAAGGTCAACGTCGGGTCGCTGACATTGGTCAGACGCATGACGCCGCCTCCTTTGTTCGGACTCAAAGATTCCGGCTCCGCCGCCCCTTTCCCCGGCATATCCCCATCCCAAAGACGCATCTCATTCTCTCCAAATACAGAACTACTGCAAATCAACATAAACGCAATCAACCGAAACATACTGTTTAGCCCTTTCTGACACGATCAGATCTCCTGAAGTATATATAGGGCGCCGATGATACCACGCTCCCGCGTCTAGTCGAGCCCCCCTGTCGACGTCAATGTTCACAACGCGCTTCAAACGGAAGACGTCGTGCGTCTCCGGAATCAGGGGATTCCGTTACCCTTGCAAAGCAGAAATGCCATCTGTATAATTTGCCTAGTGAGACAACGACTTATTCGGAAAAAACTTGGCAGCGTCGTTCTCGGATTTATAGGTCTAGCCGGGCTACTACCCAGCCACGCGGTGGTGATCAATGAATTCATGGCCGTCAATGACAGCACCATCACCAACGCGGCAGGTGCCGTTGTGGATTGGATCGAAATCCACAACCCCACCACAAACACGGTTTCACTAACGGGCTGGCATCTCACCGACAATGCCGGAAATCTGGCAAAATGGACCTTCCCGAGCACGAATCTGAGCGCGGGCGCATTCTTGCTGATCTTTGCCAGTGGCGAGAACACCCCCGTCATCAACGGTGAGCTGCATGCCGATTTTCGCTTGGGCGGCGGCGGCGAGTATTTGGCTCTTGTGGACGCGACGGGCGCAAATGTGGTGCATGAATACGCGCCGACCTACCCACCCCAATCCGGCGACATTTCCTACGGGCTGGGGGTCACCAACGAGCTTCGCTTTTTCACATCCCCCACCCCGGGGCTGCCAAACAACAGCGGTTTCGAGCGCGTCGAAGCCTTAAGGGTCTCGCATCAACGCGGCCTATACACGAACAGCTTTCTGCTTACGATCGAAAGCGACACGCCCGCAGCCGTGATCACCTATACGCTGGACGGTAGCCGCCCCGAGGTAGGGC
>JBLHHU010000188.1:0-6854 GCA_047615735.1 Kiritimatiellia bacterium
CGAAAGCGCGCCAGAGCATCAATGCCGAATGGTATTGCGATCAAGGCGGCAGAATAGGTGCGATTGTTGAAATACAGCGCCCAACACAGTCCAGAGACAATGGCGTACCCCCATTGTCCTGTGCTCTGCCATCGGATATAGGTGGCAAGCATGAGCGTGGCGCAGGTCAACCCACTACTGTGACTCAACAACGTTCCGTGCATGGCGAGAAACATTGGCATGAGGCAAGCCACGATGGGCAGCAACAGCAAGCGTAACCCCAGCACACGCCCGAGCCAGCCCAGAGCGATAATGTTCAAAAAGGCCGAAACATAGATCATTAAGCGCGGACTGCCAAACCAAACGCCAACGCTAAGCCAGAGTGCGTGGGCAAACGGATAACGCGACAGCCATCCCGCATCGGGATGCATAATGATCATGCCCCGACTCAATTCTTCAACCAGTATTTCTGGATACGGATCTTTAATCTTGCCCGAAGCAAAATGATGGGCCTGGAATAGGTAACTGCTTTCGTCCCAGGTCACCGTGACACCACGGTAAAGGTGTTCAGAAAGAAGCACCGCTGACACGGCCGCCCAAAGGGCTAGGCCAAGCAGTGCAAGTGTTGAAGGAGAACGAAGAAATCGCATTGGAGACACGGAATGGCTTCACATTAATTATGACTAGTCGATACTATAGCCCCGAAGAGCTATATACGCACGGGCAGGAAAGGTGCATAGATCGAGAAAATTAGTCAATTGCAGATCCTTTGTAAACCGCGTATTCAACTACAGAACAACAGTCTATAGTAACGAGCTACGAAACCATTTATCGCGATGCCACGAAAATCCTCAATACCGTCTCCCTTCCCAACCGACGAAGAGAGCATAGAAGCACGCCGTGAGCGCGCGCATGCAGAACAGGCCACTGTCCAAAGCGTTGACGCGTTTACGACCTACTTCGGACTCTTCCACGTCACATCAACGGAACGCAGTTCAGCCTACGCAGTCGAAATCAGAACGCTCAACGCCAATGGCAACGCCTGCGAGTGCCTCGACTACATGACCAACCGACTCGGCACCTGCAAGCATATCGAACGCGTCCTACAGCATCTCTGCCAAGGCAGCATGGTCGACTTCGCGGAAGCCGCCGCTGCTGGGTCGCCCTGTATCGAAGTGTTTGTCGACATGCAGGCGATGCCGCCGGTTGTACGCGTTTTGATACCAGAAGAACCCAACGAGGACGTGTTGGCGTGCATGGCCCCCTATTTTGGAACAAATGGCGAATTGTTGGACGCCCCGCTGGACGCGATTCCACAACTGAACCGAGCAGTCAAACAGCTATCAGACGAACATCGTTCGCATGTTCGTCTGTCACAAGCCCTGACGCCATGGAGCGAACTGCTCGCCAGACGCGAACGCCGTGAACGCGATCGCCACGACTGGTTATCGGATGTTTGTCAGGGAAAACGCGAGCGGATACCCGTACGTCTTCCCATGCCGCCCTATCAAGTCGAAGGCATGCTGCATCTTGCCTTTGGCGAGCGGGCCATGCTGGCCGACGAAATGGGATTAGGGAAAACGGTTCAAGCGCTCGCCGCGTGTGAGCTTTTACGCGATTACCGCAACATTGAACGCGTCCTGATCGTTACACCCAATTCCCTCCGATCTGAATGGCTTAGACACATTACTGATTTTACGCACAGTAGCGCCACGCTCGTGACGGGCGCACATGCGATACGCCAGCGAACCTATCGCGAACAGCACGCCTACCACATCGTTACCTACGATCAGGTCCGGTCAGACATTGACGACATCAACACGATACTCGCGCCGGACATAGTCATTCTGGACGAAGCGCAGCGAATCAAAAACTGGCCCACGCGCACCGCCAAATCCGTCAAGCAGCTCGAAAGCCCATTCGCCTTTGTTCTGACGGGAACACCCTTGGGCGATCGCCTGGAAGAACTCTACTCTTTGATTGAATTCCTGGACCCACACCTTTTTGGTGCTCTTTTTAGGTTCCAACGCGAATTTTTCGGCATGAATCGCGAAGGCAAACTGCGCCCCCGCAACCTCGCCGAGCTTCATCGCCGCGTCAACTCGGTTATGTTGAGGCGCCGCAAGACAGACGTTGAAGACGAACTTCCCCCCTGCACCGTCAACACGTTCTATGTAACCATGGTCGACGAACAACGCCGCGCCTACGACGTGCACGCGGGTCTCGCCAAACAAGCTTTAGACGCCGCGCAGGGCGCCGCTGAAAGCACTCCACCACCTGCTTTGCAGCACCATCTGGACTGCATGAGGAAGCTCTGTGACTCGGGCTACCTGCTCGACCCACATCAAACAGAGTGCCCCAAGAGTGTGGAACTCGTTCACATTCTCGACGAAACGCTGGCAAACCCGGAAAACAAGGTCCTGATTTTTTCCGAATGGGGAGATATGCTCAAACGACTCAGCAACGACCTCGACGCACGCGACATCCCCTACCGATGCCACACGAGCGATATGCCGCAGTCGGATCGCGATCCATCCTTAAAACAATTTCGCGACAGCCCAAACTGCAACGTGCTGTTGTGCAACGACGCTAGCGCAGCGGACGTCAATCTGGACAGCGCCAACATCGTCATCAATTTCGATCAGCCTTGGCAGGCAAACCAGCGTCAACGGCGAATCGCATGCACACGAAGCAAAAAACGAAAACGCGCGATCACCGTCATTGATCTGGTGACACGTGACAGCATCGAAGCGTCCATTGCGGAATGCGAGGTGCGGCAAACAAGTCTTGCCGACCGCGTTCTTGACGGCGCTCTGGCGCAGCCCAACAAGCACGAAAGCACCACGCTTGATCGCGTGGCAACCCTATTAAACATGCCGCAGCAGGAAGCCGCACCTCCACACCACGTCAACGATGGCGTAAAAGAGGAACTCCTTCAGGCGCTGCGTGCGTGCGCCCCCGACGGCCTGCTGCGCGTGGAGGCCACCTTGGACTTATCACTGCTCATCATTGTGATTAACGAAGGCGGACCCGAAAAACTGATCATGAATACATGCAAGGGCCTGCTGCCTGCCGCGACCGTCAAGGTCATTACAGAACGTGCCTACGAGGCGATTACGGCGCTGACGCGCGAAGGCGTACTCAATGTCGCCGTCGACTTGCAACAGCTCGTTTGAGCACGCGACACACCGCATGCCGCGCCTACACGATCACGTTTCATTGAGCGCAAAGCTGCGCAGTCCCTTTTGTTTCTTCACGTGCTGAACGGGGCTGTCCTCACGCGGCGTTGGATCCAACGCTTTACCCAACTGCTGCTCCACAACAGAGAGCTCCAGCTTCAAAAAAACCACCCATGCGAGAAGCGACAAACAGACCAGACAAAGAATTCCAACAACATTCATAAGGCAATGGCTCCAATAGTGACGTACGCCAGAACCATATCATTCTGAATGTGCTTTGCAAGTCGATCATATACCAAAACGTTTCAATAGATTGTCCACACGGCAGTATCCAATCTGCTTGACCAATTGGGGCAACTAAGTCAGGTTCGCGTTTCATGAGCCCTTTATATAAGGACAATAATATGACCGAAGAACAGAATGAATCCGCAGATCGCTGGGTGACTTTCAGCCCTGACATCAAAGTGCTCGATTGCACCATCCGAGACGGCGGCTTGGTCAACGATCATAAGTTCGATGATGATTTTGTTCGGCGCATCTTTTCAACCGCCGTGGAAGCCGGTGTCGATTACGTCGAAGTCGGCTACAAAGCTGACAAAAAGATCTTCTCGCCTTCCGATTACGGTCCCTGGAAATTCTCCGACGAGGATGATTTACGACGCATTGTGGATACGCAGGGCAAGGATGTGAAGGTTGCCGTTATCGCCGATGTCGAACGCACGAATTACCGCGAGGACATTCTCCCCAAAGACCAGAGCGTCATCGATACCGTGCGTGTCGCCTGCTACATCCACCAGATCCCGGCCGCTATGGAGATGGTCCAAGATGCGCACGACAAGGGTTACGAGACCCTTTTGCAGCTGATGGCTATTTCGGTTGTCAACGAAGACGATCTAAAGGTGGCACTGGACGTCGGCGCGAAAAGCCCCGTGAGCGGCATCTACATTGTCGATAGTTTCGGAGCCCTATACTCCGAACAGGTCCGAAAACTGACACAGATCTACAAGACGGCACTAGACGGGACAGGCAAGGAAATCGGATTTCATGCCCACAACAACCTGCAGCTCGGATTTGCGAACACCATTGAGGCACTCATCAATGGCGCTACGCGCTTGGACGCTACCATCAACGGGCTAGGCCGAGGCGCAGGCAATTGTCCGCTTGAGTTGCTGCTGGGCTTTCTGCACAACCCGAAATACAAACAACGCCCTGTCCTGGATTGCATCACGGACATTTTTGTCCCCATGCGCGACAAACTGGACTGGGGCTACAGTATTCCCTATTCCGTAACGGGACGCATGAACCAACATCCACGGGACGCGATTAAATGGCGTGCCGGTGAAACCCCTGACGATTACGTGACCTTTTACGACCAAATGATGGAAGGTACAAGCTAGACGGGCTGCCCCGTTTGGCACCGCCTATCCACCGTGAATACCTTCCTCGTCATCATCCTTGCTATTATTGTCGCGCGCTACGTGCTGGACTCCCTGTCCAGCATGCTCAACGTGCTTCATTTACGTGAAACCCTGCCCGCATCATTCGTCGGAATCTTTGATGACGAGAAATACAAGACGTCGCAGCGGTATCTGCGAACGAATACACGATTTGGCATTCTCAGCGACAGCGTCAGTACCGTACTCACGATTGCCTTTCTCACCTTGGGCGGATTCAACGCCGTCGATCAAATGGCTCGCAGCGCGTCGTCGCACACAATCGTTTCAGGGCTCGTATTCGCCGCGACACTCATCTTGATCAGCAAAATCGCGAGCCTTCCCTTTGACCTGTACGACACGTTCGTGATCGAAGCGCGTTTCGGGTTCAACAAGACCACACCCCGAACCTATGTCGCCGATTACGTAAAAGGCCTGGTTCTCGTAGCGCTCATTGGTGGACCGGTATTTGCCGGGATGATCTGGTTTTTCGAAACGACGGGAACACACGCATGGCTATACGTCTGGGCGGGCATGTCGGCATTACAGCTTTTGTTGATGTTCGTCGCGCCCGTTGTGATTATGCCACTTTTTAACAAATTCACACCGCTTGCGGAAGGTGAATTACGCCACGCCATTGAAGCGTACAGCCAATCCCAGAACTTCACGATTGAAGGCATCTACACCATGGACGGATCACGCCGTTCAGCCAAATCGAACGCCTTTTTCACGGGCTTTGGTCGCTCACGGCGCATTGTGCTTTTCGACACGCTTATAGAGAAACAGACCACGCAAGAACTGGTCGCTATCGTTGCGCACGAAATGGGCCATTACCGCTGCGGCCATATACCGAAAGGTATCGTACGCGCGATGCTGCATACGGGAATCAGCCTGTTCTTGCTATCATTCTTTATCAGATCACCCCAACTTTTTGAGGCCTTCGGCATGCAACAGCCATCGGTGTATGCTGGTATCGTCTTTTTTGGTTTTCTATACACCCCTATTGCATTTCTGATGGGGCTAATCGAGAGCGCATTATCGAGAAAGCATGAATACGAAGCCGATGCCTTTGCCGCCAAGACAGCCGGCAACGCCAATGCACTCGTATCGGCGCTTCAAAAACTGTCCGTCGACAACCTGTCGAACCTGACACCGCATCCGCTAACCGTGTTCCTAGAGTACAGCCATCCACCCGTCATTGAGCGTATCGCGGCCCTGCGGAAGATTTTACCACCCGCTACGCTTGAGGCACGGAGGCAATGAGAAGAGATTAACCGCAGAGTTCTCAGAGGACGCAGAGGACGATGCCTCTGCGTCCTCCGTGAACTCCGTGGTTAATCTTTTTCCTTGGCCTATGGGGTGCGCATGGCGCTAGAAGGTCTAAATTAAGACGTCGAGTAGCTCTCGGGACAAGACTTTCATCTGCTCGAAATCAGGGTATTGCGCTTCAAGTTTCCGATAGGCTGGTGGATGATCGAAACGTCGCCCATTTTTCAGTTCAGATGGTACGACGATGTGCAACATTTCGTGAAAGACAATATAGCGTACAAATTCAAACGGAACACGGTCATCATCCAGACGTGGATGAATCCGAATGGTTTGGGTCGTTGGATTCCAAGAACCGTAGCGAATCGATTTTGAACGCCGTGCACGACGTTGCTTGTTTCGATCACGCCCCCATTCTATCCCACACTTCAAACGCCCTGAAAAGAACGTGACATTAACGTCTTTGAAGATCTGATCGAGGTCAAATAGACGCCCCTTTGTCCGCCCTGCCACAGACGACCGCCGTTTCGGCCTGGATCGTTCGGCCGGGTCCTCCCCGATGTCGCGTGCGTAGGCAGCAACAGCCGTCCAGGCCGCTTTTCGTCGCGTGCGACAGTACTGCTTCAGTGCAATCCGCACATCGAGCGGAGCGGCCAGAAAAGCGCGGTGCACGCGAAGGCGAATCGGCCCCATGGGTGGATACGCAATGGAGACCATCGTCACGCGATTCTGTGTCACCGTCACATGCACGGGAATACGGCTACCTGCATTCAGAAATGCAGAAAAGTCGTCTACAGAAAGCGATTCAACGTGCCTAAACAACTCAAGTTGATCATCGCCATTCGTGTCATTTTCACTGCACACGTCGCACTACCTCCGCGCGGCCGTCACCACGTCACCGCTGCTACGCCTGCAGCGATCAGTGCGGGTGCGCTTGTAGAAGTTCTGCAGGTGTGTAGAACCCAACTTTCGAACCCAATGCTTTTCGCACGGTTTT
>JBLHHU010000189.1:0-6845 GCA_047615735.1 Kiritimatiellia bacterium
ACGGCGTCGCAGAGTTGATTCGTCCATTGACGGTAACTGTCAATTTGTGCGAATATCTGTGAATGGACATCGCGCAATACAAAGCTGTTGAGAAATGGGCTGATGAGCTAAATGGCGTGTTCACAATCGCCGACCTGAAGGTCGCGCTTGATGAGAGCGCCGAGGCAACGCTCTATCGCGTGTTGGCTGAGATGGTGCGTCGCAGCGTATTGATCAAGGTAAAGCGCGGTATCTATGCCACTCCGGAGGCGGCTTTGACAACGATCAGTAGCCGAATCGAGCCGAACTCGTATATCTCGACCGCCACCGTGCTCGCTCGCACTGCTGCGATCGGGTCCATTCCGGCGCGCAGAGTCCAGGCGGTTAAGGTGGGGCGGCCACGCGTCTACCGCTGCGAGTTGGGTACCATCGAGCACCTCAGCATCAGCCCGCGGCTGTACTTTGGGTTCACCTCCGTCGCGGGAGAACGGGTCGCATCGGTCGAGAAAGCGTTTCTCGATGTCTGCTACTTCGCCTACCGCGGGCGCCGATTCTCTTTCGACCCAGGTTCTGACATCAACCTCGAGAGCTTTGATTTCGACACCCTGGAACGCTATCTCGAGTCATACGATGCGCGATTTGTATCGTTCTTCAACCGCACCTGGAGACGTCCATGATCGCAAAGGAACAACAACTGCTCGCGCGTGTGCTGGACCTGTTTGCGCAGAGGTTCGACAAGAAAGCAGTGCTGCGTGGCGGCATGGTGCTACGCGTGTTGGGATCGCCCCGTCTCACCAATGATCTCGACTACGTATTCATACCGTACAAATCAAAGAAAGACATCGTGGAGGAAATTGTCACCTGCCTCCGTTCCATCGAGGGCGCTGACCTGGACTACTCGCTCAACTCGAAGTGCCTGCGGGTTGTGTTGACCGTCGACCAAACGACCATTCAAATTGAAGCCAAGGTCGCCATGGATGTAGAGACCACCACGACATCCACACGCCTCTTCTCCTCTCAGTTCGACCTGCCGCCGCGGATCATCCATGTCGTCGACACCAAGGTCGCACTGGCCAACAAGATGGCCGCCTGGAACGAGCGCCGCCTGGTCCGGGATATCTACGACACCTGGTTTCTGCTGCAGATGAACGCCACACCTGACACGGCCACGCTCGAACAACGACTGCGCAAGCCTGCCTATTCACGGCTGGTGAAGAAGCAGGACTACTTCCCCGGTCGGACCTGCAACGAGTTCTACGATTTCATCCGGGCGAACGTCGCCGAACTCTCCGACGAGCAGATCGTCGACGAACTCTCCGACTACCTTCCGCCCGAGGAAGCGACGGGGCTCGCCCTTCTTTTTAGAGCGGCACTGGTAAAGCTCGTGTAAAGACTTTAGGGACAGGCCAACGGAAGCGATGGACCAGACCACGGGTCTTGTCGTTGATGAGTAGTTGGACGGGGCCTGTCCCGAATGCTGCTACTTTAAGCTCCATCGCCACCTAAATCTCCAGACATTTACAGAAGGTCGCGAAGGACACAAAGTTGCGGCCAATGGACGCTCTTTGCGTTCTTTGCGACCTTCTGTGAAATCCTCAACAGGGCAGTAGAGACCATGCTGGAACCCCTTAAAGTAGCAGCATTCGGGCCTGTCCCTAGAATTGTGGATCGGAAGAACGAAGCACCGCCATGGTGATCTGTGGCAAGGGAAGCGGAATCATCCTATTCTTCCCATCCCCTGCCTTCGGCTGGGCAAGCTTCGTGCATTTCGTGCCCTTCGTGGTGATCTCAACTGCTCCTTTTAGGTTCAGGGGTATCAAACTCCGCCTACCGCATCCCGTACGCTTTGCGCTACACAAGGTGATCGTGGCTGGCCGTCGAAACAGTGACAAAGCGGAAAACGATCGCGCCCAGGCTGCCATGGTGCTGCAAGCGGTCGCCGCCGCAGGCGACGGGCCGCTCATACGCGACATCTATACAACACTACCTCCAAAATGGAAGCGCGTCGTCCGATCCAGCCTGGCCGAAGTAGAAATACCTGGAATCGCAGAATTTGTAGAACCGACCTGACGCTCCGCGTGGTCTCGAACTCCATGAAGTATGCGGACACGTCTTGATGGATCCCTGGAGCACGAGACTCCGTCGAGCCTCTTGCCCCAAGAATCCCGTTCGCCTCTGCATCAGCTGCTTAAAGGTTGCGGGGCCAATGCCCGAAAGATACACTCGCTCACATACACATAACCCGACATCGCGCGCGAAGGTTTATTTTCTATGGTCTGCTTGAGAACACATGCCCTGAAATGAGTGACAACGTCAGCCAGCTGGATGTTTATCGACGCATGACCGCTGCTCAGCGAGTTGTCGCCGGATGCGGGTTGCACGACTTCGCTCACGCGCGGCTGGTGGCCCATATGTCCCGACTTCATCCAGAGAAGTCCCGGCGTGAGGTGCTCATTGTGGTTGCTCGGAGGTTGCTCGGTGACGCAGCAGGAATTCTTTGAACATGTGATCGACGTCTTGGGTGCCACTGGAATCCCATATATGATCACGGGATCCGTCGCGGCCATGATCTATGGTGAGCCGAGGCTCACGAACGACATGGATGTGGTGGTTCAGCTCGTGCCAAACTGCGTACAACCCCTGCTAGATGCGTTCGACGGAGATCAATACTATGCGCCACCATCCGAAGTGATTTTCGAGGAAATGACCCGGCATGGACAATTCAACATCATCCATGTTGGGAGCGGGTCGAAGGTGGACTTTATCCTGCGGAAAGACACTGCGTTCGCAAGAGAAGAGTTTTCTCGCCGACAGACGGTTCAGTTCACGCCAGGTATTGAATCGGTATCGGCAACGCCCGAAGACGTGGTGATCTCAAAGCTGATGTTTTACCAGCTCGGCGGATCGAGAAAACATCTGGAGGACATTGCAGGGATACTGAGGCTCACCCCAGATGCACTTGATCGGTCCTACCTCGAGCACTGGGCAAGTTCATTGGGGCTGACAAAGGAATGGACGGCGGCCAACGCCGAAGCACTGAAACAGAACGATTAGGCCGACGGTTCAAACGGCAGTCGCGCGAGGCTCTGGCCATTAAGAACCGGCGGAGCCCGCCGGACTCCACGGTTCTTCTGCTGAGCTGATCCGTTTTAAAAAATACCTAGTGCCCGGCGGGCTCCGCCGGTCTTCGGCTGTTCAAGAGTCTCTGCGTTCTCCGCGTCCTTTGCTGTGAATGGTTCTGGTCTTTCCCACAAGAGTGATTGGGTTGAAAACGGTTCGTGCGACTGCTATTCTAGCTTAATGAAGAACAATCGTCGATTTCTGTTCATCGCCATTCGAGCCTCAACAGCCGCATCGCTTTTTCTTCTGCTGGCCGCGGGCTGTTCAGATCGGCCGCCTGCCGACGCTCGCAATGATCCGAACTCAAGCCATGGCCGGATGATCGCCGAGCTGGAGAGGATTGCCAGTGAGACAGACACCCAATATGTCCCTGCCAGAACGCCGAGTGTTGCCGAGCTCACGCAACAGGCCAGAATGCTGCCTGTCGGCGCCACGGGCCAGCAGGCCTGCGAACTTCTCTTTTCCGCCGGTGAAGCCAATGTTCAGCTTGGCGATCTCGAAACCGGAATCGACTTTCTGGTGCGTGCACGCGATCTGATTCCTTCGGCCAACCTGCGCCCGGTGATGATCAGCCACATTTATCTCAGAACGGGCGTGGCCTATATGCGCCTTGGGCAGGTGCAGAACGACATTGAAAACCGTAATCCAGACAGCGCCATCCTCCCGATCCAGAAGCCCGGCCAGCATCGGCGCACGGAGGGCATGACCCAGGCGATTGAGGCCTTCGAGACGGTGCTTCGCATGGCGCCGGAAAATTCAGCGACATATTTCACGACATGTTGGTTGTTGAATTTTGCACACATGTCCCTTGGGAGCTACCCGGACCTCGTTCCTGATGCCTTTCGAATGCCGACGCACGTCTTCACGGTTGAAGAGAGCGGCTTTCCGCGCTTCGTTGATATCGCACCGGTGCTGGGTCTCGACACGATCAGTCTCGGGGGCGGCGTGCTCGTGGATGATTTCAATAGCGACGGGTATTTGGATATAATAACGTCGACGGCCGATCCAGCAGGGCAAATGCGCTTCTTCCTGAACACAGCGGATGGCCGTTTTGAGGATCAAACTAAAGAGGCGGGCCTGCTGGGGCTTTTGGGCGGAATCAATCTTGTTCAGACCGATTACAATAACGATGGCGCACGCGATATTCTTGTACTGCGCGCGTCTGCGCGTGGTCATGCCGAACCTCATCCGAACTCGCTTTTACGCAACAATGGTGACGGCACATTCAACGATGTGACCTTCGACGCCGGATTGGGCGACGTGCATTATCGCAGCCAAACCGGCGCCTGGGCTGACTATGATAACGATGGCGATCTCGATCTCTTTGTTGGGAATAATCACAGCGACGATTCCGCTGCGCCTTGCCAACTGTTTCGCAACAACGGCAAAGGGCGTTTTACGGATGTCGCCGAAAGCGCCGGCGTCGCCAACAATCGGAACGCCAGCGGCGCAACGTGGGGTGATATCAATGGCGACCGTTATCCTGACTTGTATGTGTCCAATGACAACGCGCCCAATCGACTCTACCTCAACAGCGGGGATGGGACCTTCACGGATGTGGCGGAGAAAACCGGGGTGGGGCGGCCTGTCATGGGCGCGCCGACATGGTTCTGGGATTACGACAACGATGGTGCACTGGATCTCTATGTCGCCAGTCGTGACGCAAAAGTACATCACCTCGCCGCGCACTATCTGGGGAAAGGGACCGAATATGAAACAGCAAGCCTCTATCGTGGTAGCGGCAAGGGCACCTTTGTAGACGTGACGCGTCAACAAGGGCTGGCATATCCAATGCTTGCCGTGGCGGCGAACGTTGGTGATCTGAACAACGACGGCTATCTGGATGTCTATGCGGGAACCGGTGCCTCTGAATACGAAAGCCTGATGCCCAATATGTCGTGGATCAATCTGCGTGGCACGAAATTCCTGAACCTCACCATGAGCACTGGACTCGGCCATGTCCAAAAGGGACGCGGTATTGCGTTCGCCGACTTGGACAACGATGGCGATGTGGACGTCTTTGAACAAATGGGCGGCGAGTTGCCTGGAGACACATCTGCTGACGTGCTTTACGAAAACACAGGATTTCGCCATCACTGGATCTGCATCGACCTCGTGGGCAAAAAGTCCAATCGCGCGGCCATCGGCGCACGCATTGAACTCGAGATCGAAGAAAATGGCAAAACGCGATCTGTCTTCCGGCACGTCAACAGCGGCGGCAGCCAAGGTGCCAACCCGTTGCGGCAGACCATCGGCATCGGTAAGGCCGAGCGTATCCAGACCTTGCGTGTGTTTTGGCCGACGACTGGGCGCACACAAACGTTTCAGAACATCGCGGCGGATCAGTTTATTGAAATTGTTGAAGGCAAAAAGGCATTTACGACAACGCCGTTGAAGAAGCTCACGATGAGCGAAAACGCTGAAACACGCGCGGCAGTCTTGTTGAAAGAACGCCAGCAGCTTGATCAGACCTTGTGGAAGGACGAACTGCTCGCGCAGGAATATGAGCAAGTCTTCGTCGAACTCTGGGATACGCTGCGCGCCGCCGACGATAAGCTAGACGTGATGGCACAGTTCCCGTTCACAGAATTGATCCTGGGAAGCGCACAAGCGCCGCAGCCGCGGGAGTTGGGTATCCAGGTGACTCGGCATGAGGCACCGGGAAGGTCGCTCGACGTGCGTGCATGGAAAGCGTTGGTGGCGAAACTGCGCCGTGACGGGTTCGAGATCGTGCAGGCGGAATTTCATCATGCCAAATTTTTCCCGGCTGATCCGCGTGCGATTCGTTCCACCGTGAACATGACTATTCACGCGCTGAATGCGAAGACCTCAACGCGCTATATTATTGATGCCGCGCTTGACGTGCTGTGGGCACCGCGCGACAACCCGAACGCGAAACCAAAACCGCGAACGATTGATGCCACCGCTTTTAAAATTGTTGAACGCAGCGGCGAACCGGCGTTTCGGTCCGTCTATACCATTCAACCCGATCCGAAGCCTGGCAAAAGCGAGTACCGCTTAACGGTGCCGGTGCATGTCTATGACCTGAACAAAGACGGGCTTTCCGATATAATTATCCCATCCCTTAATCGTGTGGACTGGAATCGTGGCAATTGGACGTTCGACGCCCAGCGTCTTTTCACGCACCCCGTTGGGAGCACTGTATGGGTCGGTGTGTTTGCGGACTTCACCGGCGATGGCCAGGCCGACTTCATGGGTGCCGCCCCTGGGGCGCATGTGCTTTATGTCGCCGACGCCCAAGGTCACTTCACTACGCCGCCTCGCTCGCTTTCGAAGCATGGGATCTCGATGGAGAGCCCGATGGCGATGACCGCAGGAGACGTTGATGGCGATGGCGATTTGGATGTATGGATTGGTCAGTACAAAGAGCCGTTTACAAACGGTCAAATGCCGACGCCTTACTATGACGCCAACGACGGATTTCCGGCGTATCTGTATCGCAACGATGGCAACGCCGATTTTACAGACATCACGGAATCCGCAGGACTGGCCCCAAAGCGCTTTCGCCGAACGCTGAGCGCCTCACTGATCGACTTGGATCACGATCTCGATCTTGATCTGGCCGTGTGTAGCGATTTTTCTGGATTGGACGTCTATCTTAACGACGGGCAAGGCCACTTCTTGGACGTGAGTGAAAGCTTTGTTGATCTCAGGCATTCCTTCGGCATGTCGCTCACATTTGCAGACTACAACCGTGACGGAAATGTCGACATGTTCATGACCGG
>JBLHHU010000190.1:0-6819 GCA_047615735.1 Kiritimatiellia bacterium
CGCGTCGGTGCGGGACGGCGCTTTGGCTTGCATCGAAAACATGTTTAAATATGCCGAAATGAAGTCCTCTGACGCGCCGACCGGCGATTAGGCTTTTATGCCTTGAAAGTCCGTCTTTGAAAACATAATCTGCGTACATCAAACGAGTTTAGCGGCCAATTGTGGATAATATGATTGATGAGGCGAAAAGCAAATTCCTATCAGTAAGTCTCTTGCTGGCGCAGTCGAGCGTCTGTTTAGCGAATTCTTTGCGGGTCGAGCAAGACGGTAGCTGCAACTATCTGGCGCTGCAGCCTGCGGTCGATGCTGCTGCTTCTGGGGACACTATCTGCATAGGACCGGGTTGGTACCAGGAGCTGAACTGGGTTGATCACTTTGGGACTCCCATTGAGGTGGCGGCATACTGGACCGACGATAAAGATCTCTCTTTCATTGGGTTAATGGTTTGTACGAGAGGAAGTCAGCTTCATGCTTGAAAGCAACGAAATGAATTTCAGTATGCGTCGCCGGGGGGTTGGGTGGGCCTGTGTCCTGTTGTTGTTCGGCCTCCTCGCCACGGCCCTTACCGCCAATTACGTGAAATTGTTTGTGGATGGGGTGGAGAAACGGGAATTCGAAGTCATTTGCAGGGAAGTTCGGGAAAAAATTCACGATCGTCTCCTGACCCACCAACAGATTCTACGAAGTGGAACGGCATTCTACAAGGAAACGGATGGCATTAATCGCGAGAAATGGAAACGTTACACCGACGGCCAGAAACTCGATCAGCAGCTTCCTGGCATTCTGGGTTTTGGCTTCGCCCAGCTGATCACCCCATCAACGTTGGCGCAACATGTCCTGCGAATTCAGGCCGAAGGCTTCCCCGATTACACCGTGTGGCCCGAAGGCGAGCGTGACATATACACCTCCATAATCTACCTGGAGCCCTTTGCAGACCGGAATCTTCGCGCGTTCGGATACGACATGTTCAGCGAACCGGTACGCCGGGAAGCCATGATACGAGCTCGGGATCAAGGCGTTGCCGCGCTCTCTGGTAAAATTTCCCTCGTGCAGGAGACCGACACAGACATCCAGGCGGGCACCTTGATGTACGCGCCGGTATACCGCCCTGGAATGCCCTGTGATACGGTTGCCCAACGGCAGGCCGCCCTCGTGGGCTGGGTCTACAGCCCCTACAGGATGAGCGATCTCATGGGAGGAATCTTGGGGGAATGGGATCTGACCAACGACAAAAACGTTCGCCTGGAAGTGTTCGATGGCGAGCAGGCCGACCAGGAGGCGTTGCTCTACGATAGTCAATCCGAGGAAGTGCATTCACCGGCGTTGACCATGCCGTTGGGCCTGAAAGCAGCCGGTCGCCAGTGGGTTCTGCGTTTCACGCGGGTCGAAAGTCGGGCCGCCATCGCGCACTATTATAATGTCTGGATTGTTTCACTCGGCGGGACGTTCATCAGCCTGTTGTTGTCCGGGTTGTTGTTTTCCTTGATCAGTGCTCGGTTCAACGCGCACCATGCCCGCCAACTGGCTGGGGAATTGACATACAGCGAAGAACGCTTCCGGCAGATGGCTGAGAACATTCATGAGGGATTCTGGCTTAGTGAGCCAGGGTCATCAGAACTACTGTATATCAGTCCGGCTTTTTATGAGATGTGGGGACTGTCTCCGGACAGATTGAGCGACGCTCCAGGCGCGTGGATGGATTCTGTTTATCCCGATGATTTAGGCGGCCTGAGAGCCTCTTTCGAGGAGCAGGTTCAAGGCAGAGAAACGAGCGTAGAGTTCAGGATTAGGCATGCCGACAACTCGACGCACTGGATCAGCAACCGCGCTTTTCCCATCGTCAACAGCCGGGGGGATGTAGTCCGCATTGCCGGTGTCTTTGTGGATATTACCGAACGGAAGCGGGTCGAGGAGGCGCTCCAGGAGAGCGAAGAGCGCTTCCGGTCAATGATGCAGCAGTCACCCTCTGTGATTGAGGTGTATGACCGTGACGGACTTCTGGTGGCAGCCAACGAAGCCTACGAAAAACTTTGGGGGTTTCCCATCAGCCATACGGTCAATGAATTCAACGTACTGGAGAGCGAAGAAGTCGAACGAAAGGGTCTGATGGAATACGTGAAACGGGCCTACGCTGGTGAGGTGGTGCGGGTCCCCGAGTACGAATTTGACCCAAAGGGCCCGACAGAGGGAAAAGGTCCGGGAAGGCACCGATGGCTGAGTACCAGAATATATCCCCTCAAAGATGTGGCGGGCAATGTAAAGAACATTGTTATTAACCATGAGGACGTTTCTGAGCATAAGCACGCTGAGGAGATGACGCAAAAGCTCGAAGCGCAAATGCGGCAGACGCAGAAGCTGGAGAGTTTGGGCGTGATGGCCGGCGGCATTGCGCACGATTTCAACAACATCCTCTACGCCATTATTGGCAACGCAGATCTTGCGTTGGACGAGATGTCTACCGAAGCGGTCGGTCTGGATAATCTTCAGGAGATCAAGATCGCAGCCCAGCGCGCGTCGGGATTAACCGACCAGATGCTTGCCTATTCGGGCAAGGGAGCTTTGGCCATCGAGGAGATGGATCTGTCGGAATTGGTCCAGGAGATGGCCCACCTGCTGGAGGTTTCTCATACGAAGAAGGCCATCGTGAAGTACCGCTTCGAAGAAGATCTTCCCGCCATCGCAGGCGATGCTTCTCAATTGCGTCAAGTGGTCATGAACCTCATCACAAACGCGTCGGAAGCCGTAGGCGACGAGGGTGGCGTTATCACCGTGACTACTGCTGTCGCCGCAGCCACCCAGGGCTACCTGGCATCCACCTATGTCAATGAGGAATTGCCCGGTGGTCCGTATGTGTACCTGGAAGTCACGGACACAGGCTGCGGCATGGATGAAGAGGCGCAACGCCGAATATTCGAGCCCTTCTTTACGACTAAGTTCACGGGACGCGGGCTCGGGATGGCTGCTGTCCTGGGAATCGTCCGCGCCCACAAGGGGGCTATCGACATCCAGAGCGAAGTCAATCATGGAACGACAATCAAGGTGCTGTTCCCCGCTCTGAACGAACCTGCGAAACTGTGCGTCGAAGAGGCCCCGCGAGAAGAAGATTGGGGCGCTCACGGTACGATGCTCGTGGTTGACGACGAGCCTCAGGTCCGACACCTGCTCAGGATCATCCTGGAACGCAAGGGGTTCACGGTTCTGACCGCTGCAGACGGTCGCCAGGCGACGGAAATATTTCGGGAGCACAAGGACGATATCGTCTGCGTATTGCTCGACCTCACCATGCCGCACATGGGCGGCGAGGAGACCTTTGTCGAACTGCACCAAATTCGCGACGACGTGCCGGTAGTGCTCGTCAGCGGCTACAGTGAGGAGCAGCTCGAAGAGCGTGTCGAAGACTTGGGCTTCGCCGGCTTCCTCAAGAAGCCAGTGCAGAGTAGGACGCTGCTTGAAAAGGTTCGAATCGTCTTGAATCCCATCGCGGGGGTGTAGTGCTGCAAGTTCGAGAATCGATAGTCTGTATCGACCGAGAAACGCCACTGACCCTGCCAAAAGGGCCAACACCACCAAAGGTTCCCAATCGAGTCTGATCTTCAACATCCACACCGTTTCAGCCTAAAAAAGTCCCCCCGGGGGGGGAGATCAGGCGCAAAATATTTAGAGATGGCATTGATGAATCATAAAAAAAACCGGAGCGGGACAAACCCGTCCATAGCTGGAACCGAAACACATAAATCGTCAACGACCTACTAGGCTGCTTCTCGATAATACCGACTATGCAACCCACCAACAGAAGCCCGTCTTTTGACCTGCCCCGGACCCGCCTGTTCAACATGTCGACCACCTGGCGTTTCTTTTTCTAACCCCAGATGAGTCCGGTCATCATGCCTTGCGTCTGCACTGCGGATGTACGTCGCCTGAACGCTGAATTTCCCGAGCACGCCTTTGTCTGCTACATCAACACCAACGCGGCGGTGAAAGCGGAGTGCGACGCTTGCGTGACCAGTTCCAACGTCTTCGACATCATTGAGCGTTTGCCGACCGATAAAATCTTTTTTCTACCTGACCGTTTGATTGCATTGCCCCGAAAGCGTGATGTTGACAGAATATACGCTTTGCGCCAGCCATCGAGGGATGCCTGGCTTGGATCGTACCAAGGATATAGGGATGAGCATGATACGCATTTCTGTAATGCTTTTTTGGCTGGGCGCCTTGGTGGCGCATGGTGCTGGGAATATCGATGCGACGTCTGAGTCTGCCTGGGCTGAGAACGGGGGATGGTTGCAGGCCGCGGCGACGAACGCCGGGGTGAGCGTCCACTTTTACGGGTCCTCTGGTTACCTATCAGGTCATGCCTGGGGGGAGAACATTGGCTGGGTCAAGTTCGGCGCCAACACGGGCGGCCCCTACGTCAACACGACTGCCACGAACTGGGGAGTCAACCTGTCGTCATCGGGCACGCTCTCAGGGCACGCCTGGGGAGAGAACGTAGGCTGGATCACATTCGACCCGGCCTTTGGCGGGGTGATGATCAATTTCACTAATGGCACCTTTAGCGGCAGGGCCTGGGGCGAGAACATCGGGTGGCTGACCTTCAAGGGCACCTCGCCGGATTATGGGCTGCGCACACTGGCCTTCGATACGCAGGCGCAGGGCACGCCGAACTGGTGGCTGGATCATCACGCCGTCACCGAGACCACCGAGGATGGCGATCAGGTTCCGGCCTGGAAGGAGTACGTGGCCGATACAGATCCGAATGACCCGGGCTCTTATTTTCGTATCTTGTCGATTTCGAATGCCCCTCCTGCGACGCAAGTGGCATTCACTCCCGCATCCCCAGGCCGCTCGTACACGCTCTTGCGCCGATCCCTGCTGACGAACGGTTGGAATCATGTGGCGGGCCAAGCGGGTGTCCCGGGCACGGGCGGAGAAAACACGCTGCACGATACGAACGCATGGGCGCGGATGTTCTACACGGTCGAAGTGACGGTGACGCCCTGATGTTGGTATACCCGCGCCCGAGCTACTCATTATTCGAACTCAAAAAGATGACTATGTCCCTATAGAGGAGAGATTAATATGCAGACCGGAAAATGGATACGGATGGTGGCGGTGGTGATGATGTGTTCGAGCGTGGCGAGCGCAGGTTCGCTGGACCCGACCAACGCGCCCGGCCCAACGATGCACACGCTGGAGGAAATATATCAGAAAATTTTGAGCAACGAGCAGAAAGTATTGAGCAACGAGCAGAAGCTCGCCGAGAACCGGTCTTTGCTGTTGAGCCTTGGAGCGGTACCCCCAACAGCAGGCATGGTGCTTGTTCCTGCGGGGACGTTCACGATGGGCTGGACCGGGCTAGCAGATCCTGAGCACACGGTGACCTTGAGCAGTTTCTACCTGAGCAAGTACGAGACGACCTACCAGCAGTGGCACGACGTCAAAACCTGGGCAGGTGAAAACGGCTACACGTTTGCGAATGCAGGTCGGGAGGGCCAAGACGGAACGATCGGCGCCGCTCCCACGGGGGCCAGCAGCGAACCGGCGACGACGGTGAGTTGGCGCGATGCGATTGTGTGGTGCAATGCCCGCTCTGAGCAAACGGGACTGACGCCAGCCTATACGTACATCAGTGCAACGATCAAAGACGCGACGGATGCGACGGCTTGCGACGGTGCGGTTCTAAACCTTTCGGCCCACGGGTACCGTCTGCCGACGGAGGCGGAATGGGAGTACGCGTCTCGCTATCAGGACGGTGCAACCTGGACGCCGGGCGACTACCTGAGCGGGGCCACAAATGATTACAATGATGCTGCTGCCAGCCAGGCCGTCGCATGGTACAACGTCAACAGTGGCAGTGTAACGCATGACGTGGGCGGGAAGACCGCCAACCCGCTTGGCGTCTTCGATATGTCCGGCAACGTATGGGAGTGGTGCGGGGACTGGTATGGGTCTTACGGTGCAGGTCCCGACACGGACCCGACTGGACCTGGATCTGGCTCGGGCCGCGTGATTCGCGGCGGCGGTTGGAACAGCACCGCGGGCCGCAGCCGTGTTGGCTATCGCTACACCTACACCCCGTACGGCGCCGGCGACAACTTAGGCTTCCGGGCTTGCTTGCCCTCAGGTCAGCAGTGAGCTCAAGCAAGGTGTTCGTTCGAGCCGTGCCCGCGGGACGCGGGACGAGCGGAGCGAGAGGCCGAAGGAACACAGAGCCGGTACAATGTTCCTATAAAATGGGGTATGGGGCGCCGCCCCATCGATTATAGAAATGCAAATGGCGTTTTATTCAATTCCTGCCCGCGGCGACAACGGGCTGCAAGAAGACCTGAACTGATAGGAATTTGCTTCTCGCCTCATCAATCACATTACCCACAATTGGCCATTAAACTCGCTTGATGTACGCAGACTATGTGTCCAAAGACGGACTTTCAAGGCACAAATAGCCGGTTCCAAATGAAACAGTGATCGTGGCGCATAATCGGCCAGGCCAGGTGCGTTAAAGGCATTTTCATAAAATCGCCGAGTCACTGGAAGGCGACATCACTGTCGAGCCAGACCCGTCTTCGCCTTCGGCTACGCCGTGGCAGGCTGGTTGAGCGAGCACGTGGGGGTCATGCCGGAGGACTGCGTCAGAATCGATCCCGAGGTCTGGGCGCAGATTGCGGGCTTCATCGAGCGCCGCGAGGAGATCCGGGTCACGTACCAGACCTTTGACGGGCGTATCTCGGAGTACACATTGCGCCCCTACCACTTGCTGGCGTATCACGGCAACTGGTACGTGTTCGCGTGGAACACGGCCAAGGAGCGAGTCGCGACGTT
>JBLHHU010000191.1:0-6816 GCA_047615735.1 Kiritimatiellia bacterium
GTGTCGCGACTTGTCTGTGAAACAGGCATTCCCACCATTGCCGCAGAGTGGTTTCTGCCTGGATTGCTCACCGGTCTGTTCGGCCCAGCCGCGCTGGGTGCAACACCCCTTGTTTTTATAACACTTCTGAGCAACACGATCGTCACATCGAAATCCACACAGCTGATCATGCCATTCATGACGACCAGCCTGAAAATTCTCGACGATAACAACGTCAATCTACGGCGTTTTGCTGTCGTATCGAAAGTGGCCATCCTGATTGCTCTCGTGGCGGGCTTTACGGCCGTATTGACGGTGGCCTACACCAGTGGGGCAGGCAACTTGACCCGCGATGAACGAAGTCACATGAACAAGGGTGCCCGCGCCGTTCTGGATCTGAATGATTTCGGGCAAATGGAGGTGTCCGAAGCCACCCATGGTCTCGCTAAAATCGCACTTTTTACGCCTGACAGTGGCACCCTGGGGCTGGTGCTCGCTGGTCTGATTGCTGTCGCGGTGACCTACATGTTACGATTTCGGTTTTCGAAATGGCCGTTGCATCCACTCTTTTTCATCGTGCTTGGTTCCGAGGTTGGAATGACGTCCTGGTACTGCTTTCTGTTAGGATGGCTGATTAAGGTGCTTGTCGTCAAATTTGGGGGCGGTCGAATCTTTCATGCAGCAAAGCCAATCTTTATCGGCCTGATTGCCGGGGAATTTTTCAGTCAGGGGCTGATGCTCTTCATCGCATATATCTATCATTTAATCACCGGTGACCAGCCTGTCACCCTATGGATGCTGTGATGTCTGTACCTTCACCGACAATTGATGTACGCCCTCAGGTGCGGCTTTCGCTGGCAAAGTCGTTTCGGTTTTGCCAGAAGGGGATCTCGTATCGCCTTTTCCGATCTTTACTGACGCTGGCTGTGGTGGTCGTGGCGGTGGCCTTTTTTATGTTTCTGCTGGGTGAAAGTGTGATCGTGCGATCGGTCAGCCGTGGTGTGCAAGCGCAGACGCTGGAGATGCGTGAGGCCGACGTCTTGTTGACGCGACTTTTTGATCGGTACACCAGTCGCGATTTTTCTGCAATGCTCGCCGCGAGCCAAGGACGAGCCGAACGGGTCGACGCCATCGCGCGCGTCTCCAGCTTGTCGACCGGTGCCGCATCACGTCTGGTCGAGCGGAGTGCCCTTGAACAGCGCTACTTAGACTTCTTCGACAATCTAGCCGTCGGGAAACGCGTTGTGTTGGTGAAGATACACAAAGGCCGTGACGTGTTTACGTATCTGAACGACACAACGGCATGGCATGCGTTCCTCGGAAACCTCGCCAATATGCGATCGGTGACCTTGCCAACGGATTCGCAAACTTTCCGATCGTTTCTGGATGAATACGCCACGTTCATTGATGACCTTGAGCTTGCGCGAAATGCGCGCACAGCGCGCGTCGCAACGATGCAAACCGCGCTGAGCGCGTTAAGTGGTGGCGTACCGAACGTCGACTGGTTGGCACAAGCCTCTCCCGAGCAGGTCGAGCAGTGGCGTGGCATCGTCGTTGAGCATGGCTTCGAACTGGCTCAGGAAACCATGCCGCGTCTATGTGCATTCCTGCGTGTGTCGTCGTGGGAACGTGGCATGACGCAACTGTTGCAGTCCCCTGAAAAGCGCGCGGCCTGGAAACAAGCGTTCAAAACCACGCCGACGATAGAGGAAAAGATGCTTGCCCTTTCGCTTCCAAAAGTAGGCGAGATTGTCGGTGAAGCGTTTTCGTCGGAACAGCGCCTGAAGGTTGCGGACCGCTATTCAGAAGCGAAACGTCTGCGTAGCTTGAGCGCGAAGCTTCCTCGGCCGCGTCGTGGTGTGCCCGAGCCCCGCTTTCTTGATGGCCGCCAGACCTTCCTTGTGGTGATTTCGTTTCTCGTTTGTATGGTCGGCATCGCCAATGCCATGTTGATGGCGATCACGGAACGATTTCGTGAAATCGCAACGATGAAATGTCTTGGCGCGACCGACGGATTCATTCTGAAACAGTTTTTGATCGAAGCCGCCATTCAGGGCTGCGTGGGCGGTGCGCTGGGCATGTTGATCGGTCTGCTGATCGCCGTGCTTAAGACCTTCGCTGGACTTGGGACCAGCGTGTTTCAATTTTTCCCAACCATGCCCTTGCTGATCTGCGCTGGATCCACGCTTTGTATCGGCATTCTGCTTGCCATGTTGGCCTCGATTTACCCGTCACGCGCAGCAGCGCGTATGGCCCCCATGGATGCAATGCGAGTCGAATAATGCCTTTTGATCCGAAAACATACGCTGAAGGAAAAGAAATTGTCGTCCGCTCGGTCGGCGTCCAGAAGCTTTATCAGCGCGGCTCGGAGACGGTGCACGCTTTGCGCGATATCAGTCTCTCCATCTATCGCGGCGAGTATGTCTGCATCATGGGCCCGTCTGGATCTGGCAAAAGTACCTTTTTCAACATGGTCGGCGGTTTGGATTCGCCCACGCGCGGACGTGTGTTCATGGATTCGGTGGATATGGCACAGCTAAACGCCAAAGAACTCGCGTTCCTGCGCTGTCGCAAGGTTGGCTATGTTTTTCAGTCATACAATCTCAATAGCGTCATGACGGCGCTCGACAATGTGACCCTGCCAATGGTCTTCAGCGGCATGCATCCCGATGACGCTCGCGAACGCGGTATGCAACTGCTGGAACGCGTCGGTTTAGGGGAACGCTGGAAGCATCGTCCCAAAGAAATGTCTGGTGGCCAACAGCAGCGCGTTGCCATCGCGCGGGCGTTGGCCAATCAACCTTCGTTGTTGCTCTGCGATGAGCCAACAGCCAACCTGGACACCAAAACGGGTAAAGAGATTCACCTTTTGCTCAACGCTTTGAACAAGGATGATGGCGTCACGATTGTCTGCGCAACCCACGACTACAACATGTTGTCTGTCTGCGATCGCATCGTTTGGATCGCCAACGGCTGTGTTGATCGAATCGAACTGAGTTCAGACCTCGATATTCAAAAGGCCAGTCTTGGGGGAGGGCACGATGAATAACCGCTTGCGTCTTCTCTTGGGGTGCTGCTTCGTCCTCGCCATGCGCTTGCCGCTTGTTGCTGGCGACATCTATTCGTCGGTGATGGAGGAATTCTCGCGATACGACAACCGCCTGGTTGGCTCGTCCGCTTATGAAGCCTGCGTTTCGCATCTGGAGACGGCTTTGCGTGAGGCGGGGCTTGAACCGCATCGCCAGACCTTCGATACCCTTGTGCCTGATACGCGCGAATGCCGTTTGGTTGTCGATGGAAACGACATTGGGCCGATTTATGCGCTTGGACCAAATGGTGCCGCTAACAATACAACGGGCGGGGACGTTTTGCGCGGGCCGTTGGTCTGGCTTGGGCAAGGCACGCTCGCGGAAATGCAGCACAAGCCGGTTGAAGGGGCTATCGCGGTATTACGTTTTGATAGTCCCAACATGATGCAGGTCTTCAGTCAAGGTGCCCTCGGCGTCGTGTTTGTCGGTGATGGAAGCGAGACACAATGGCAGGTGCGAAACCAGTTTCTGGAACTCGATGCGGCCTTGCCACGCGTGTTTGTGCATGAGGCCGTTGCCAAAGCGAGTGGGTTGATGACGTGGACACCGGGTCGCGACGCTGAACTGCAGGTCACCACGGTTTGGAAAGATGTGGAAGCTGTGAACCTCTGGGTTGAGATTCCGGGCGAAGCCGCATCCGAGGCTGACGGCGGAGAGGCCGTGATCTTGTCTGCGACGCTCGACACCTTTGGAACGGTTCCGGAACTGTCGCCCTCATTGCGTAGGGCCGCCAATTGTGCCCTGTTGGCGGATGTGCTCGGTTCGCTCGCAAAGCGCCCCCTCAAGCGCAGTGTCGTCGCTGTCTTCTTCGGTAGTCACTATGCCGTGCAGGATGGGGCGCGCATGTTCTACTACGCCGTCCAACGGGGTCGCGCCGGTGAACTCGAAATGCGTAGAGACAAGTACGACGAGGCCGCGCAGGAGGCGAAAGCGCGTCTGGCCATTTTGCAAAAGGAAAACATGTTTGACGATCCGCAGCCAGGGCTGGCGGATGTCGTTCGTGCCATGGACAAACGCGCCGCAGGCCAGGTCAGTGAATTAAATTTTGATTTACGCGTGACGCGCGTCGCGCTCCGGGATCTGGAACGACGGGATTCGCTCATGCCGGCCGAATCCGATCAACAGGCGAAACTCCTCTTGAAGGAAACGGAACTCAGTGAACGCCGGCAGTTGATGAACGGATTGCGTCGGCAGCTCCTCGATAAAGATATCACCGACCCCGAATCATTCATGGCGATGGCGGGAGAGGTGCGGCAGGCCGTGGCACGCGAGGTTCGCGATTACGTGAATTTCGCAAAGCATAACGTGTCCCATCGCGAACTCTTTGCGCACATCGGCGAGAAACGCATTACCGGACACTATGATTTCGATTTTGCCAATGCACGGAGCGATTGGACCCTGAATATGAGTGGCGCTGGCGCGCAGATGTTCTACCACAGCATCAATCGCCGAGGCGCAACGATAAAGATCGGGGACTACGTCAAGCACATGCGGGCCGTGTCCGATATCGTGGACAGCATGGATCTGACGCAGAGCGGCCTGCCGGATCTGTTCATTGAACCTGCATTATCACTACTCGAACCGGAACGCTTCTGTGTCCCTTCCATACGTAGCGTACCGGTGCGTGTCGCGCACGCCATGCAAATTTTCGGGTATCAGATGATGTCCGTCGCTGAGCCGCTTTCGAGTGATGAATTGCCTTATCGACAGGCAAACGTCGACCTCGAAGCGCTGGTGCCTGGTTTAAGTGAATTTTCTGAGCGCTTGGCCAACGAACCGGCACTTTCGCAGACCTGTCCTCTGGCCAAACCCGTTGGGCATTCGGACACCGTCATACACTTTCGCGGGGAGGGCGGGTTTCGATATCTTTATGCGGCGCAGGGGGGCACGGAGGTCGTCGGCGCTCCCGAAAACGGCATTACCTTTGTTGCACCAGTCGGATCCACGGATGCTCCCTCGATCGCGGGCCAAAGTTATTCGACGGCATCCCGTATACGGGCCTCCGGTCATATCTTCATGCCGTTTATGTATAACCATGTGCAAATGCGTCCGCTTGGATTCGATGAACAGGGCACGCTCAACATGGTTCCGAATCGGATCGGATGGTTTCCTGTGCGCATGGCCCACGGTTACGGTGGATTGATTTATGCGCCGCTTCGTCCGGGGAGCTTCGGGCTGATGGATGTGACCATGGCAGGTGGAGACACGGATTCTCTGATTGATGGCTTCAAAATTATCGCTGAGGACAAGATAACGTTCTTTGCCGAGGAGGATCAGTCCTTCAAGATGTTCAGTATGGATGGCCTACTCACGCTAGGCTCGACTAAAGAAACACCCAATGGGTTAGGTGTCCCCTTGAGTGGGCGTCCGCTCTACACGTTTAACCCACTTCGTCAGTCGGCTCAGGATTATCTGCTTTTGAACGAGTTTCGTCTGAGCGTGCTGCGTGAGAAGTCGATCGTGAATGACTCGCTTGAAAGTCTGCATGCCGATGCCGGACAGCACTGGGCCGAGGCCAAGGAGGCACGTGCGGACAATGATATTGCTCTTGCGGTTGCGCATGAAGCGTTTGCGGCCGGATTGGGTGCGCGCGTCGCAAGCCCGCTGCGTGAGGTCACCAATGATATGGTTCGAGCGGTGGTGCTTCTGCTCTTGCTTATTTTGCCCTTCGCTTTTTCCATGGAGCGCCTTCTTGTCAGTTCTACAAGCATCTACCGTCAGGTACTCGGGTTCGCGGGGTTCTTTATTGGATCATTTGTCATTCTCTACCTCGTGCATCCCGCATTTTCGATTGCCGCCGCGCCCTTGGTCATCTTTTTGGCATTTATCATCATTCTCCTGAGCGTCGTCGTCATCGCGATCGTCATGTCGAAGTTCAAGAAGGAGTTGCGCGCCATTCAGGGGCTGAGTACCAGCGCTCATGGTGTCGCGGCCGAAAGCAGTACCGCGCTGGCCGCCGTCTTGATTGGCATATCGGGCATGCGCAATCGCCCCTTGAAAACATTTTTGACGGCACTCACGATTATTCTGCTCACGTTTTCGATCGTTGTTTTTGCCTCGTTCACACAAGTCACTGGCGTGACGGAGAGTTATCTGGGCTTAGGTAGTGGTCCAAATCGGATCGAGTTGCGACGCTCGACAGGTCTGGGCATGCCGCGTGTGTTGTTTGAATCCCTGTCCGCGCTTTATGAGAAGGGTTGGAAGCATTTTGCCCGCGAAGCCATTTTCTCCATTCCCGGAAGTGAAGATGATGGACGCCTGATCGTGTTCCGTAAGAGCCAGCGCAGCTGGGACGTCTTGCAGTCTATGATTGCCTTGGATCCAGAGGAACTTGCCTTCAATCCGGAGCTGGCAAAGGCTGTGCCCGGCTTAGTCGCGTGGAACGAGCGTCAGGCATCCGGGGAAGCCTCGTCGACCTTGCCGCCCATCTTCCTGACACCTCGAATGGCTGAATCGCTTCAGGTGTCGGATGGCGAGACGGTGACCATAGGCGGTAAGGCCTTCGTCTTTGGTGGCCAGTTTGATCCGTTGGCTCTTGAGCAAATGCAATTCATGGACGGGGCCAAATTGATGCCGCCGGATTTTGATACGTCCGAGCAGGAATTGGGCGATCCAGAGTCCACGGATTCGGCAAAAGCCATGGCGAACGATTCAGTTGCCGACACGTCACGCTTTACGTACTGCGCGGCACGGCGAATCGCGATCACAACCCTCGGAAATCTCCGTGAATTGGAGCGCGAGCAGGTGC
>JBLHHU010000192.1:0-6810 GCA_047615735.1 Kiritimatiellia bacterium
CTCTCGGTGTCTGCCTTTTGCTCGTGATCCTGACCCCGTTGGGCTGTGGTCGTGAAACCGCATTTGATTTTCACATGCAAACCGGGTTGGCCCGATTGCGGGGCGGCGAGTTCGAGGCTGCTGTCGTGCATCTGAAAAAGGCCGCACAGCGTCAGCCCACCAGCGCGGCGGCGTACTGCAACCTTGGCGTGGCTTATTGGAAGCATGGCGATACCTCGCGCGCGATTGACGCGCTGAGTCTGGCGAGTGATTTGGACGGGACCGACTCGAGACCGCAGGAGCTTCTGGCGCATGTTTTCATCGACGTAGACCGCTATGATGATGCGCGCAGGTCTCTAGAGCGTGCGGCCAAACACGCGCAAAACCAGGCGCGGATCATGACGCATCTGGCCCTCGTCGAGTATGAGGCAGGGGATGCTTCCAACTCCGAGGCACTGCTCAAACGCGCCTTGAAGGAAGATCCAAACTACGGACCCGCACTTTATAATCTGGGCGTTTATTCGCTGGTTGAGGCGAAGGACAAGCCCGCCGCACAAAGTTATTTCGCACGCTACGCTGCCTCGAATCGCAACGGCCAACGTGCCGGCGCGGCACTTGAACAGCTTCGCCAGCTTCGCCAGCCGCCGACGCGACCTTCGGGCGCGGACGCTCCGCCGCCGGCGCGCGTCGACGCGTCCGCGGCGCGTGTTGTTGAGCCGAGGTCCGAACCGGCAACGGATATGCCTACCGCTGACGTCGAACCCGAGGATGAAGGCGATTCTGATGCAGATTCTGTTGCAGATTCTGATGTGCGGGCGTCCGACGCCGACATCCCGGCTGATCCGCCCCCGCCGACGGTTACTGTCCGAGAATCTGAACGTCCGGCACGATCGGCCAATTCGGCAAAGGCCCATTGGAAAATGGCCATGAGGGCGCACACCTATAAGGATTGGCCTGCCGCCGTCCTGCACTACAAGAAAACCATGCAGGTGGATCCCGAGTTGAAGCTCGTTGCCTACAACCTGGGGCTCGCGTACAAAGAAATGGGCAAGGCCGAAGAAGCGCGTCGTGCTTTTGAAACGGAACTCAAACTTGATCCGTCCATGCTAAAAGCTAATTATATGATGTCCGTCGTGCTGCGTGAAATGAAAGAAACAGGTCCTGCCATTTCTGCCGCTCAGCGCACCTTGAAACTAGATCCGAAATACGCAAAAGCGCATTTTATGCTGGGGTTACTGTATTGGGAGAACGGTGATTTTGGATCCTCGCGGACGCATTTCCAACACGCATCCAAGTACGCAAACGATGTAGCTTCCCGCAATCGCGCCGAAGCCTGGCTGAAGAATCTCGAGCAGTAATGCGTCTGATCGACCACAACCGGCATTAACATTGGCCGGCGGATGGACCGCAAAGACTGTGTTCTGAAAGCATGCCCAAGATTGTTCCAAAACAGACGCTGGAAGAAATTCGCTTCCGCAACGAAATTTCCGAGCTGATCGGGTCTTACATCACGATTCAGCGCGCGGGTACGAATTTCAAAGCGCTCTGCCCCTTTCATAAAGAGAAGACGCCATCCTTTAGCATCAACACCCAGAGGCAGAGCTTCAAATGTTTTGGCTGTGGTGAAGGCGGCGACGCGTTTGGTTTCGTTATGCGGCATGAAGGCGTCGAGTTCATGGACGCCGTGCGCATGTTGGCGGAGCGCGCGGGCATACCGATTGAGCTTGAAGAAGGAACGTCCGATGGCCCCGACAAGCGCACCTTGTTAAAAATTCACGAAGAGCTCAGTCGTTTTTACCAACGCTGCCTGAACGACATTCCAGCAGCGCAGCACGCTCGCGATTATGTCGGAGCGCGTGACTTGGGTGGCGACGTGGCGGAGGACTTTTTGATCGGCTATGCGCCCGACAGTTGGGATGCTGTTCTGCGCTGGGGTGCGAAACATAAGTACAGCGTTGAGGACCTTGAAGCATGTGGTCTGGTTGTCGCCTCCGATCGCCCAGACGCGCGAAATAAGCATTACGACCGGTTTCGTGATCGTCTGATGTTTCCGATTCATGATGGGCAGGGCCGCGTTATCGGGTTCAGTGGCCGAGCCTTGAAGGATGAGGCGCGTGGCGCTAAATACGTAAACAGCCCCGAAACGCCGCTGTTTAGAAAGAGCCGCGTGCTGTATGGGCTGAATCGGGCGCGTCGGCCTATTGTCGAAGCGCGCGAAGCGATTCTGTGCGAAGGACAAATCGATGTCATCAAATGTCACCAGGCGGGCTTTGATACCGCCGTGGCTGCGCAGGGGACGGCGTTTACCGAAGATCATGCGCGCGCCTTACGCCACTACGCGGACAGTGTGAAATTGCTTTTCGACGCCGACACGGCGGGGCAGGACGCCGCCATGAAAACGGCCGGTCTGCTGATCGCGTTCGAATTCGAAGTCAGCGTCGTACGCATGCCGCCCGGCCATGATCCGGATTCGCTGATTGCCGAAAAAGGCGCCGACGCGCTTCGCGCCGTTTTGGATTGCGCAGGGTCCAGCGTGGCTTTCCAGATTGAAATACTTTCCGAACGCGAGCGCGAACGTAACGCGGGCGGCGGTGGGCGCCTGCGCGTGGCTAGCGCGGTTCTCCAAACGATTGCGCGTGCGAGCAAAGAAGTGCAGAAAGAGCAGTTGCTGCAGGAGGCCTCCGAACGGCTGAAGGTTTCTGTGGCCGCCTTGCGCGCCGATATGAAGTCCGTCAAGCCGGTTCCATTACGTGAACCGCAAGCCGAACAAGCTTCCCGGGGACGACCTGCTGCGCAAGGCGGGGCCGGACCTGCACAGCGCGCAGCGCCCCAACCGGCTTCAAGGCCTGATGCTGCACCACCGCGAACCGAAGTGGCGCTCTGTGAATTTCTTGCACAATTGGATAACGACGCGGCCGTGTTGGCCGAGGTGAAGCGCTACCTTCCCTTTGATGTGCTCAACAACGTGGATTGCCGGCGTTTGGCTACAGCGTGCGTGCGTGCGTCCGAATCCGGTGAACCTGTCATGGCTGTGCTGGCCGAAATAGGCGAAATTTCGGAAAGCCTGCAACAGTTGACGACGTCCGTTCTCGATGCGCCTATGAAGGTAAAGGGTGAGGCCTTTTCCCGAACCGACGCCATTCGCGACATCATTCTTGATCTGTGGCGGCGTAAGTTAAAACAGGATCGTGCGGCTTTGCACGCCATTCCGGACTCGGAAATCAGTAAAACCGACGCGACGCGCCGGGAACAGTTGACGCAAGACATCATCGCGCTGCGCAATTGGGATGAAGCCGTCGAAGCGATCGAATTGATACTTGAAGAACAGATTTAAACAAAACACACGAACATTACGAAGGAGCGCATTGGTGGAAAACAAAGCGAACGTTGTCATTATCGGAAGCGGGTTGGGAGGCTACACGCTGGCTCGTGAATTGCGGAAAACAGACGCAGATATTGGAATCCATATTCTGACGCGTGACAGCGGCAGAGCCTATTCCAAGCCCATGTTGTCCAACGCCATTGCCAAAGGCAAAGATGCCGACGCGCTGGCCATGAAAACACCCGCAGCGGCCGCGGAAGAGTTCGGTGCGACCATTGAGACGCACGTTGAGATTGTTTCCATTAAGCGCGACCAATCGCTCGTGTCGACCTCAAATGGCGACGTGACGTACGACAAGCTGGTGCTCGCCCTGGGGGCGGATCAAATCAATCTGCCTCTAGATGGGGATGGTGTCGACGGGGTTTTGCAGGTCAATGACCTGGAGGACTACGGGCATTTTCGAGACACGTTGGGCGATAGCCCGAAACGCATTACGATCATCGGTGCTGGATTAATTGGTTGTGAATTCGCCAACGACCTGGTCCCGGCGGGCCATCAAGTACAGGTCGTGGATCTGGCCGATTGGCCGATGTCGCGCTTCGTGCCCCAGCCCATGGGCGACGCCTTACGCGCTGCGCTGCGTGCCGCTGGTGTTGAATGGCACTTGGGGACGTCTGTGCGTAGCGTTTCAAAGAGCGACAATGGATACAGTGTTCAGTTGGCGTCCGGAGTGACACTTGAATCCGACCTTGTCTTGTCTGCTGTCGGTTTGCGTGCGCGCACGCAACTTGCCGCGGATGCAGGTCTCGATGTGGATCGCGGGATTCAGGTCAATGCGGCGCTGCAGACGTCTGACCCATGCATCTACGCACTAGGCGACTGTGCTGAAGTCATGGGGCGTGTGTTGCCCTTTGTGATGCCGTTGATGACCTGCGCGCGTGCGCTTGCAAAAACGCTGTCCGGCGAATCAACAGATGTGGTCTATCCGCCCATGCCGGTGGTCGTCAAAACGCCCGCCTGCCCAACCGTGGTTCTGCCGCCGGATGCTGGTGTCGATGGGGTTTGGCAGTTGGAAGGCGACGCGCCGGATTTGACGGCTCGCTTTGTGGGTCCGAATGGGGCCTTGCTCGGCTTTGCCCTGACCGGCGGCGCTACCGCCAGCCGTCAGGCGCTTGTTAAAGAGATGACGGGTTAGCTCTCGTCGCCCCAGGGCACGAACAGAAAATGGCCATGGCGTTTTCCGTCGTCGTTGCGCTCGCTATTCCATACGCGCCAAAGGAATGAGATGTGGCCGCCGTTCGGGCGACTGTCCCATTGGAAAAACGGAAAGAAATCACGTCGTACGTCTTCACCTGAACGTTCGCGACGGTAAAGATAGCGCAAGACGCGAAAGCTGGTTCGGTCTTCCCCGTCACGGTCGAAAGCGACTGTGCCCAGAAGGACACGCAACTTGTGTTGCTCCACACTCTTTCGACTGCTGAAGATAATGGGCACGTTGTGCTTTTTCGTGACGGTGCCTCCCCGCGGCGATGATCGGCTATAGTTGTACAGAAGACTGGACCCAAGGCTGAATTTGGAATGCTGGTCAGATTTTGAACCGGCGGCCAGAGGCCATGCCCGCCAACTGGACCTACTGTTGTTCTTGTCCCATGCGATCAGGGGCGTGACGTGTCCATGTGTGGATTGTTTATCCGTGTTCCATCCCGCGAGTGTGCAGTGGTAGAGGAAATCGGGGGCTCTAGCTTGATCCCAGTGTGATACGAAAGGCCATACCCGCCAGGCGTTGCCGTGCTTGTCAGTCTGCCCGCGCCAATGGCCGATGAGAGCCGGCCAGACCTGGTTGCCGTCGGGCCCGTGCGTGTCAACGTAGAGCGGGCCAAGGATACTGCGTGTGATCTGCCCTTTGTCGGTCTGACCGTATCCACCCAGGGGGGTGATCCAGAATGAAGACGACGCATCTTTGAACATGCCCCAAAGGGGCAGGATTGCGAATGTACGGTCTTCCCCGTCGGTGACATCGTAGTAGAGTGGATGAAGCCAACGAGCCCGTCGGCCTTTGTCGTTGCCGTCCCAATGGGCAAGGCCCGAGGCTGCCCATCCGTTGTAGTTTCCGTTCTCATTCACGTGACGACCATAGATTGGCCACAACCAGCTTTCACTATTGTCCGCGCGCTGATAGTACAGCGGGAACACGCCAAAACGTTGCAGTTTCTTGTTCGTGTCGCGGTCCCACCAAGCCAGGCTGATGTTCTTTAGCCCGTCGCCATAATCGCCATAGAGTGGAAGGAGTCCCCATCCTTCTTCATCGCGTACATTCCACCACGGAATGATCCAGTGAAAATCGTCACTTATATGCATGAGGGGGAAGAGGCCGAAAGCGTCTTCGTTGCGATAAGCGGTGAGGAGCCAGCCCGCTTTACGCTTGGTGTTAACGCTCGACAATGGGAAGAGCACGGCAATGTCGTCTTTTTCCACATTGAGTAAGGGTCGGATCGCGAAGCCGTGCGGATCCGCGTCGATGATGGGCCAAAGCAACGACGTGTTGTCGCCTTGGTGGTAAGCAAGTGGGAACAGGTTCACGCGGTCGGCGCGCATGGAGTCATCCACGGGCTGCGTTAAGGGCGAAATGCGCATCATGCGTTTGCTTGAAGCGCAGCCGCAAATGAGGAACACGAGGACGAGCAAGGCAAGGGGGCGAAGGGACTGCTTTGTCACAGAGACGTTCACTTTCGGTTGCGTGCTCGATATGCTCGAGCGCGTGTGCAGCACATCAAGCATCGGAGCTTATCGTGGAGGCGACCCGAAAGGGAAGGGAGAAGTGGCCTTGACGTTGAGCGAAGGTTTTCTGCCCGGCGATGTCGTGACATGCACGGCCCGTCAAAATTTGGCGCACGCGATGATCGTCAGTGACAACACGGGGCCGAACAACACCCCCGTGTTCATACGCCCCGAGCCTTGGCGCCCGGGCGTATGAAGAACATCGCCTTTTTTCTTTTCAGTCGAAGTCGCTGCAGCCAAGCTCTTCGAGCAGTCGGTTGATATCCTTGGGGGCGGGGGGATCCACGAATTGGAGACCTGTGGCGTATAGGTCCGCGTTTTCGTCCTTCAGGCTCCAAGCGCTCTTGACGTCAAGAGTCAGGCTACCACGTTCGTACGCGTCGGTGGGCAGCGCCAATTCAATCGTCGCGCTGCCGCCGTCGCCGAAGTTGACGGGGTCCCGGCCGAGAATCATAAGGCCGCCAAGCGACAGATTGTCGAGGAAACCGATGACCTTGCCGGTCTGCTTGTCTGTGACGCTCAAATGGTGAATGAGTGATCGCCTCGGATGTGTTCTTCTGTTGTCCATTTTTGTCCCCTCCCGTGTTTCTTTATTTATCGATATATATCTATAGCAGGGAGCGTACCGTTTCGTAGAGGAGAAAGAGCTGATTTGCGCAGCGTTCAGCGCTGTCTGGGCTGGGATCATCGCAAGGGGTTCCAGTACAGCATGTTGTGGGGCTTGATGAGGT
>JBLHHU010000193.1:0-6795 GCA_047615735.1 Kiritimatiellia bacterium
ATCATGCCTTGGACGACACACGCCGAATGGTGGTTGCGCGAATCGGCCTTCAAGGCCTTGCTTGGGCTACAAGCCAACGAGGCGCTTCTGTTGCCCGTGCTGCCGACCTTGATGCAAATGCTGGCCGATGAGTATCACACAATGCCGCGATCCCAGTACATCAAGCACTTGAAACCGATCCTCAAGAACGCGCCGAAAAGCGAGGCGGCCAACGTGATCGTGGCAGGGCTGATGCGTGCTGTCGACGAGGCCAAGGTGATTCCCGGCGAGCGCTCCGCTGAAGGGGGCTACAATATCGCGATGACAGCGAAGGTGTGTCTGAGTAACGCGCCGGAAACCACGGCTCTGGACATCGCGACATCCATGCGCTCGCACGTCGCGCAGTTGAATACGCGTCAGATCGTTAAGCTGCTTGCGACGCCGCACTCCAATCATGGTAACAAAGTGTTCGGACTCTATAGTGCGCTTGCTTTGCAGTCGCCGGAACAACACGAGGCGCTGACGGAGGTGCTTTTTGTCGACTACAGGGAGACGCTGCTCGGGCGCATGGCGAAAGAGGGCGAAAGCGACATGGCTCTGATTGACACCCTTGTCGACCTCAAGCAGTTGAAGCACCCGGCTCCTGTTTGGCGTACGCTTGGGAAGATCACGCCCGACGAACGCGTTTGGCGATACATATCGATCAACCCGTCGGAGGAAGAGGCGATGCACCCGCGCGTGCAGAAACGGTTCCGCGACATCACGTTTCCTGATGGATTGGCCGATTGGATGCTGCCCGGTTTCGACGACAGCGAATGGCCGCGTGGCCAGGCCCCAATCGGCATAGGGCTCTTCGAGCGTGGGCCAAATGCATTTTTAAACCGGTCCGCGTGGGGCGATGGCGAATTTCTTCTGATGCGAACGACGTTTGAATGTGAAACCCCGGATCGTGATCTATACCGCCTTCGGGTCCTTATGAATCAGGGATTTACGGTGTACCTGAACGGTCACCTGATTCATACTTACGCTTGGTGGCAAACCATGCCGTTTTACCGTCCAATTGCCCTCGGTCCGGGTGCGGTCAAGCACCTGAAAAAGGGAACCAACGTGCTGGCGCTTTACGGTAACCTGGAATATAAAGACGGCCAAAAAGTTGGCCAAGTCGACGTGTTTTTGGAAGGGTTACACAAGGCGGACCTTGAGTAATTGGGTTTCATGCCCGTTGTGAAGATGGGTCTTGGCTCGACACGGGATAATCCGAATGAATTGGCTCGGACCATGCCGTTCTTGGCTATCGCGTCGTTTCTTCAATCCGATACAGCGCTTTGTCTGTTCGGATGAAGAAGGCCCCGTCTACGGCGGCAAATGAAGCCATGTGCCGTCCGTCGAGCTTGTTGCGGGCGAGTTGTTTTGGCGTACGCCCAGCTTCGAGCACCGTTGTTTCGCCTTCGCGATTGGAAAAGTAAATTCGTCCATCAGCATGTGTGGGCGACGCCGAATAGCTGCCTCCGACACGTTCTTTCCATAGTTCTTTGCCGGTCAATGCATCCAGGCACGTGGCCACGCCGCTGCGGTCGTTGACAATATAGAGTTCGTTGCCGACGAGAATGGGTGACGGCTGTGACGGGGCACCCTTTTTGTAGCGCCAGGCAAGCGCGGGATCGCAGTCACCGTCGGCGTCCTGGAAGCGAACCGCGAGAATTTCAGCGGTGTTGAAGCTGGTGGAAAAGTAGACCATGCCGTGGCCAGCCACGGGCCGTGGCACGATGGAGAAACCCAGCGTTTCGTAGGAAACCTTCCAGAGCTCCTCGCCCGTGACGGGGTCGTAACCATATAGCCAATCGGCGGCTGGCGATACGAGTTGATCGCGGCCGTGAATCCGGGTGATGAGCGGGGTCCCATAGGCTTTCTGAAGGTCCGGATTAGGATTTAGCTTTCCGGTGCGGTCGGTTTTCCATGCAATCTCGCCGGTGCGTTTGTCGAGTGCGACAATGTATTGGATGTCCGAGCCGTCCGCATGAAAGATGACGTTGTTTTTCCATAGCACAATGGAGCTGCCGGGGCCGTTGTTATGTGTCACGGGAAGGCTTGTTTTTTTCCAGATGATCTTGCCGGATTTCGTGTCGATACACACGGTGCCGTGGGTTCCGAAGTGGGTGTAGAGGCGCCCCTTTTCAATGACGGGCGTCGGCGAGGCGTGTGAATTCAGGTTATGGATCGGAGGGGGATTTTCCGGGGCGAGCAGTTCGATGTCGTGCAGAATGTTGCCGCTTTTCTGATCCACGCATATGGCGCGCAATCGTAAGTCATCGACAGCGCTCAACGAGTTGGGGTTGATGAGTCCTTTGACGCGTGCGTCGCGTTCGGCGCCGGTCAGGGTGATGTGGGTCGACGTTGTTAGCCAGATCTGTCCGCGATCAATGACGGGCGATGACCATCCCGTTCCTGGAATGGATGTTTTCCATGTGACGTTTTCGGTTTCGCTCCATGTGCTCGGGAGGCCTTTGGTGGTCACGTGGCCCTGGCCGGAAGGTCCGCGAAATTCCGGCCAGTTCTCGCGGGCATAGGTCACGTTCAGCATCAGGCAAAGGAGGGCGGAAAGCATGTATAAGCAGATTCGTGAATGAATCGTTTGATGGTGGTCGTTAGGCATAGCGCAGGGTCCTTTTCTTGATTCCAGCCATAATGGTCAAATTTTGCAGTGCAGATCAAGCAGCCTCGCACCTTTTGGGATCTCAGGTCGACCTTGCCCGATGCCTTCTAGGCTACCAATGCGGGGCAGGGCCGTTGGGTTCCCTAGTGCTATGCAACTTACAATTCGCGCATTTCTTCTAAATGATTACCTGTTTGAGGCGCTGACAGACGCATGCTTGTCACATCGCGTATTCCGACGGACGTTGTGTTGATCCGAAATGCCTTTTTTTGTCATCCACTTGGCCTCATCGGACAACCAGAAGGCAATCCGCGTGTCGATGTGTTCACGCATCCCGCAGGGAACCTCGTTCGTACACTTCATTTTTCTGCGCCCGTGAGGCTGCTCGGCGTTAGTCGCCGGGCTGGATGTAGTACATTCGCCTACGACGCGTAGGTTCTTGTCGCTTATCGCTGTAAGCTTGAACGTCCGCTGCGTATGGGTCATGTTTTTATGAACGGAAGCCAACTATGCGTACTTCATTCAACATAGCAATTCTCACGGCAGGTGTGTTTTGCTGTTCGACATCTGTCATTTTCATCAAAGCCACATCGCAGTCGGCGCTGGTGATTGCCGCCTGGCGTCTCAGCGTGGCCGCGCTGGTTCTGGCGCCGCTCATGTTTCGCGAGCAGCGTCGTGCAACTGACGTTTCCTTGGGCGCGCGTTTTAGAATGTCGCTATGGCCGGGATTGATATTGGCCGTTCACTTCGTGTCCTGGGCTTACGGGGCAAGGCTGACACCCGCCGCCAATGCGACCCTGATCACCAACATGGTGCCCATCGTCATGCCGCTGCTGCTGTTGTTGATGACGCGTGAGGTGCTGACGCGCCGCGAGGCCGTGGGGACGGGCGTTGCATTGATCGGTTTTTTTCTCATCGTCGTGTCGGATCTAAATATCAGCGCGAGGTACTTCTGGGGTGATGTGGTCTGCTTTGTGTCGATGCTGCTGTTCGCCTTGTATCTCGCCATGGCGCGTAAGAACCGCGCGGCTGACCAGTTGTGGCTATACGTTGTGCCGCTATACGTCATCGCCGCATTCGTGTGCATCGGACTGTGTTTCGTGTTTGATAACCCAATACATGTTTATCCTGCGAGCGATGTGCTGTGGATGACGTGTCTCGGCATCGTGTCAACGGTGTTCGGGCATTCGATTTTGAACCGGAGCATGCACGTGTTGAGCGCTCAGGTGGTCAGTATATTTACGATGGTGCAGTTCTTCTTCGCGGCGATCATGGCTTTGATTTTTTTCGGCGAAGTGCCAGCGTTGGCCTTCTATCCTGCGAGCGTACTCTTCATCGCAGGAGGGTGGATCGCGGCGTTCAGTGGGCCGCGTCGTCCGCCAGCGTAAACCGAGCGGACGCAGAATCGATCTGGTCGCTTGTGTGCGCGTCCGACCAATCAAGCCGTTGCGCCATTTCTTTGGCGACAGCGTCGATGAGTGGTGCGCCTGGGTTTCCGGTCGCACCAACGCCTGTGCGGCGCATGATCACATCCTCGAGTGTCAGGGCGCATTCATGCTCGATGGCGTGCGCAACTTCGGCACGTGTCAGCGACGGGCCTGCGCCGACGCTGTCGGCGAGGGCCGGGTCGTCTTGAATACGTTTTCGTATGAGCGAGATTTCGCTACCGTACAGATGCGCCATGTGTAGGGTGTGGGTCTCGTTCAAAATGGGGTTGGCCAGCTGCGCATCGACAAAGTGTTTCCATGATGACATGTCGCCGCCGGCCAGCGTGTTGTCTCTCGTGAGTTGCGACGTTGGCGTGTGGCGCAGGCGACCTGCGATGAGATCAACGGCGCGTTCCGCGACGTAACGGCAGGTCGTGTATTTTACACCTGAGATGCTAATGATGCCGTCGAGCAGGTTTTCTCTGGCGTGATCGATAATGCGTGTTTCGTGCGAAGCGGAGGCGGCGTTGCCGCCTTTTGACTTGGCCTCACAGGGGCGCAGGCCACCATTCCAGAAAACCACATCCGCATGTGTCAGTTGCGCCGGTGGGTAGGCCGCGTTAACGGCGTCGAGCAGTTCGTCGATATCCGCGCGGGTAATACGGAATGTTTCCGGCTCGCCTTCAAAGCGTGTGTCGGTGGTGCCAATGAACGCGTGCCCGCGCCATGGCGTGACGAACCAGCTACGTTTGCCGCGTGCGAGGCGGGCCGTGGTGTCGCTCTGTTGACCTTCCAAGGCAACCGCCATGTCGGGCATGAAACGGCGCGTCAGGATCTGAACCCCCTTCGAATACACGGGTGGTTTGGGTGCCACGGGTGCGCCATCGAGGCCTGACAAGACGCGCGCCATCCAGGGGCCGGCGGTGTTCAGTATCATACGGCCGCAAATGTCGAAATTGTTTCCCGTGACTTGATCTTTTGCGGATACCACCATGGAATCGTCTTGCAGGCGTCGAATTCCGGTGGCTTGAACATAGTTTGCCAGCGAGGCCCCGGCGTTGCTTGCCGAATGGGCGAAAGCAAGGGTGAGACGTTCGCTGTCATACATCTGACCGTCATAAAAGACGGCACCGCCGGTCAGACCGTCTTTAGAAAGCCCCGGAAACTGTTCCTGGCACGCGTCGCGGGATAGCATGTAGCCTGGGGGGATGTGGACAGCGGGGTCCAGTGTCGTATTACGGTCCGCGCCAACCATATCGTTGATGGCCAATGCTGCGCGCAGGGCCTCTGGCCCTTTCATGCCGTGACCGTAGCAGGGGACGAGGAAGGGCAGCGGTTGGATCAGGTGCGGGGCCATGCGCATCAAATGGGATCGCTCGCCAATGGACATGCGCATGCGTTTCACGTTCAGGTGCTGCAGGTAGCGTAGTCCGCCGTGCACAATTCGATACGAATTGGATGTTGTCGCCGCCCCGAAATCGCTTTGCTCAATCAATGCAACCGACAGTCCGCGTAGTGCGGCATCCCATGCGGCACTGAGGCCGTGTATGCCGCCGCCGATGATGATGAGGTCGTGGGTTCCTTCCTGCAGCTCTGTTAGTTCACGTTGCATGCTTCAGCTCCGTCTGGATGTAGGCATAGAGCTCCCTGACGCGGGTGTCCATGGTTTCGACCGAGTAGTGTTCGGCGATGCACTGTTTGCCGTTTCGGCCAAGCTGTTCGCGTTCTTGCGGCGATTGAATGAGTTCGAGCATGGCTTGGGCGAAGGCCTCGGGTGTTGGGTCGGCCAATTTTGCGGTGGTGTCATCAACGATCTGTGTGTGCGTGTGCAAGGCGGTCGCCAGTACGGCTTTGCCGGAGTCGAGGTAGGAATACAGTTTCATGGGTGTATTTTCGCCCTTGAAACGGGGCGAAACCAATATGTCGGCTTCGTTAAACAAGGCGGCCATCAGGTTTGTGGGTTTGGCGCCGACAAAATAGACGCGATCGGCGATGCCAAGGGTACGCGACTTTTCTTCATAGGTCTCAATGAAGTGTGGCATGCCGCCGACAACAATGATGCAACCGTCTTCGCTGCGATTGCAGACGCGTTGAAAGGATTCGAGCAAAAGGTCGATGCCCTGATATGGCTCGAGGTTTCCAATGTACATGAACACCGGACCGCGTGCGTTGAGTGATTCACGCAATTTTAGATCCGTTGGCGTTTCGTTGGGGTCGAGCAAGCTTGTGTCAGTAATGAGCCAGACGCGTTTCGGTTTGTGCTTCTCAACCACGTCGACGAGGGCTGGGCAGACGGGTAAAACGGCAAGGGCGTGATTGACGGCGGCGCCTTCCATCCAACGAAAAAAGGGTTGCAGAAAAAAGAGGTAGGAATGGGATTCGCGGATGTTGCTGGCAAGCGAGGAGTCCATGTCGTAGACGTACGGAATTCGGAAGAACAGTTTAATGGCCATCGCCATGAAGACCGATTCTTCGACGGCGTGGAGAACATCCGGACGACGGCGACGCACGACGCCGAAAAGTTTGAAGAGCATCACCACATCGCACACGACCTTTTTCCATGACAAGCCGGGCCGAATGGTTTTGATAAAGCCAAGTTTCGGCGTACGTAGAATCGTCAGGTTGTCATAATGCATATCCTGCCCGACGTGGAAGGTGAGCAAGTCGACATGGTGGCCCTGTTCCGAAAATAGCCGTAGCAGGAGGTTGACGGCAATGGGGGTGCCGCGTTCTTCG
>JBLHHU010000194.1:0-6707 GCA_047615735.1 Kiritimatiellia bacterium
GGGCAAAAGCGACCATGAAAAAACAGTATCACCGGGAGGGCTGATCAGAAAGTGGAATGTGGTGGATCTCAATGACCATTTTGAAAATTGAAACGCTGACCCCTTTTGCCTGCTTGGATCTTTATGTCAACACCCACTGGCCGAGGAGGATGCAGAAAATCTCCGAAAGCGGATTACCGACCCCAAGCGCGATGCCTCAAACTTGTTCTCCTTCCTCGAAGTCAACGGCATGCCGCCGACCAACAATCACGCAGAGCAGTCCCTACGGCTTCCGGTCATCTTCCGTAAAATATCCTTCGGCAGCCGATCCCTCCTCGGCGCACAGGCGATGGCGGCCAACCTCTCGCTGCTGACCACCGCCAAGCGACAGGACTGCAACCCGGTCGAGTTGTTTCAAAACATCCTCCTCCACGGGAGCGACACGCCGATCACCGATCTCTACAAACCCAGCGATGTGCCCGTCTGGGACTCGTCCTGATTCCACCCGCATTCCGCTAAACTGTTACTTGATCCCCTGTCGCTTATGCCATCATTGGGGTCGTGTCTCAAGATTCAAGTTTTCGGTTGCTTCGCGTACGAGATCCCTGGTTGCCCTGTCGGTGGCCACTTCGCGTTCGAGCCTCCTCACCCGGTCACTGACCGCTGCATAGTCCACACCCCCGAAGGCGTCTCCTACTTCCCTCAAGGTCATCCCTCCATAACGCCGTAGCAAGAACATCGCCACCGCCTTGCCGCGGTCACCGTGACGATCTATAAATACTTCGCGCGAAACTCCCGTCGCCGCCTCGACCGCGCCCAGCGCGTCGTCAACACTGATTCGCCTGCGCAGCTCACGTTTACAGACGGTCTCGCGCTGCCCCCCTTTCGCGAGAACAATCATCTGCTCTCTGAAACGCTGACTGCCCACAGCCACTCGATCTATCAATGATTCGTACGACGTCTCACGAGCACCCTTGCACAAGAGATTCTTGGCGTCTTCTCTATAGCTTTTACGCTGCTCGGAAACCGACAGGTGGGCGCGCGGAAGAATAGCCTTAGTCGTCAGCCACCGCGGCTCGCGTGTGTAACCTCCGTACGCGCGATACGAGCTCCATGCGTAGCTCCGAAGCTCCCTCAGGCGCAGGATCAACGTCTCTTTTGTTGCAGATCGCAAGCCTAGGCCTTCGGCCCGTCGGCGCCCTTTGCTTAAACCAAACACATTGGTGCAAACAGGATTGAGGTGTACATACAAGCTCACCTCGTAGGCCCAGGCGCTGTTTTCAACTGGCTTCGCCCCATACCGTCCCTGCCACAGCGGGCCGACGCGCCGGTGTCGCGTATTAAACCAAGCAGCGTAACTCGTATGTAACCATTGCATGGCCTCGCTCAGGTTCGCATCCGGGGTCTGCAAAACGGTATGATAGTGGTTGGGCATCAGGACGTACGCATGAATCAGAATCCGGTAGCGATCATGCATTTCAGCCAGCAATGATACAAAATGGGATCGATCGCGATCATCGGCAAAAATGCGACACCGCTCAATACCTCGATGATATTCATGATACCAACCGTTCGGAATATTCAAGCGAAGCGAGCGAGCCATACGAGCACCTTTTCAAAGCCAACACGCACAATCAACGAATTCTTAAATCCGTCCTCAATGGTCCGGCGAGCGGGATACCCCGCGGGGACTAGCAACAGGCTATTCACCTACGCGTTCTAGCGCCCTATCAAGTACAGACCGCGAAAGGTACATTCCCGTTTCCAGGAGAGCCTCAAGAATGGGTCGCGCGAGCGGAACATGGCCGCGCAGCTTGGCAAGCAGCACCAAGCCAAGCGTTCCGCGAACGTCGAGCCCCAGCGATAGTGCACATTTCCGACCAGCAAGGTCATCCAGGATGACCTCCGACGATGGCGTCTGTAATGCAAGTGCCAAGACGGAAGATTCTCCGGGCCCCAGCCCCCATCGCTCAACGGAAAGCGGGATGTCTGTCACCTCCACCTGAACGAGCCATGAAGTCGATGCCAAGGCAAGGGCACTTGCATCCGCATCACCTCGTGCGCCTAATTCATTTGCAACCTGAGACGGAACCAGCACAGAGCGGTAGAATCCTTCAAGCAGGGAAAGATGCCCAGCGCGGGAAAGAAAAATTATAGGAGACGCGTTTACAATACCTACGTCAAGCACGCTTCAACTCACGATCAAGATCGTCAAAGTCAACCGTGAACGAGTCTCGCCCATTGCGGGCCAGCGTAAGAAGAAAATCAGTTCGATCCATACCCACTATATTAGCAGCCATTTCCTGCGAAATACGCCCTTCCCCATACCACACCATGGCTGAAGCGAGACGCATCTCCTGCTTGATGTGATCCGCATCGTCACGCATCACCGCGAATATTTCGTCTGGAAGCTCTAACGTAAGCGTTGTCATGATTTCCTCCGAAGGGCTTAGTGGTGGATAAATCCTGCCATACCAAGACGCCTTCAGCAATGACAAATGGTCATACACGCCTTCACCACCTGGGAGCCAAACGAGCCACAGGATCGGCTCAATCCTCAGCCAATGCCCACGTTCCGCCAAGAAACAGCAGTGCCCCGAGAGTTGCACACCCCCCACATGGGAAGCAAGCGCGGGCGGGAGATTATCCGCCGCTTGATCGTTTTCGGGCTTCCTTCCTCGGGCTGGGTGGATTAGAGTTTGGGCAATCTGTTTCTTGAGGGGGGATCCTATGCTTTCTACTGTTTTTTCTGGCGCTGTCTATGGCGTTGACGCATATCGGGTGGAGATTGAGGTGAATGCGGGGCGCGGGGATCCGCAGATCATTGTGGTGGGGCTTCCCGATGCTGCCGTACGTGAGAGTCGCGACCGTGTGCACACCGCCATTCTGAACGCGGGCTTTATGCTGCCTCTTATTTGCGTTAGCCAAGTGCAGGCAATTCCAAGTCATTAGAAAATCAATTTTATGGTATGACGCGTATGCTAAATGCAGCGCGTCGCCACCCACCTCAGCAGGCATCAAAAAATGCTCCATGTACGTGGCCGCGATTTCCGCCAACATCGGCTCATACTTCAGCGCAGGCCACCTCTGAATGAAACGCAACACTTTGGGTTTATCCGCGTAGTTACCGTCGGCGGCCTCCACGAGGGTTGCTTCCGATACGACGATCTTGTGACGCGGGGCTGTCGTAGTAGTAACTTGCAACTGTCGCGTCTAGGTACACGCTCTTTTTCATGGGACTATCATAGCCCTTGCCTAGTTTATCACCAAACACAAAACCTTGAATTGTTTACCGTCAATCAATGCCGGAGCACCTCTCACGCATTCATGTGATCCAATCTGCTGAAGATCAGTAGTAATGATACGGCAGGCATCGTGACGGCAACGCCTAGGCCGAAAACCTCTCACTCACCCCCCGAGTAGCACCGGCAACCCGACACGTTCAACCACGCTTACGGCTGCACGCCGATGAAATAATAGGCGCGCACGGAATCGGGGGCGGTGTCGGTGTAGACGTTCATAGGCGGTGTGGCGGGGAGGTTTGACGAGATGCGTGAGGCCGACGAGACGAGGTTGGTGCTACGCCAGATATCGTACAGTCTGTTGCTGACGCTACTCCATGTCACGACGAAGCCGGGTAGCAGATCCGCGGCAAAAACGGAGGCTGCATTGGTGGGGTCCGTGCCCGCTTTATGTTCCGCCCATGCCGCCATTCCGTCGCCATCCTGATCAAGCAACGCCTGGGTGTTGAAGTCGATGTTGGTCAGTGCATGCAAGGCCAGCCACCACTCCGGCGTTTGGTTCGTAGCCAGATTCTCGCCGAAGCTCGCATGAATGGTCCCATCCGCGACGATGTTGCTCCAGACAACATTGCCAATAGTGGCCCCGGGGCCAAACGACTGCGCAACGACCGCACCATTGGTCAGCACCTCGTTGATGTAATAATACGTGTCGGCACTGATCTGGAAGTTGGTTGTGCCGCCATTGGGAACCACGACAGATCCGCCAGGTAAAATCGCACCCTCATCACCGGCCGATGCCGTGATCGTTCTGGGGCCAACAGAAACGGGTGACGCACAGGTGGAGGGAAACGCAATGATGAGCGAGAACGCGTTCACCCGCCCGACGTCCTGTTCTCCGCTGTCTTGCACACGAAGCGTCCAACTTCCGGCAGCCTCCTCGCCGTCGAAAGCTGACAGAGCGTTCAGTGGTGTAAACGTTCCGGTATACGGATTTTCACCACTGGTTACGCTTTGGATATCGGCAAACGAACCGTCGTCGTTTAACACCGTGTTGCAGAAATTATTACCGTTGTTGTCTTCACTCCCGGGCCTGTCCATCAAGACAACGGACGTGCCCGACGGACTGATCAAGATCACCGTCAAGTCGCCGACCCAGCTGTGATTCAGCCCAACCAGCGCGGACGAAGGGTTTGTCGAGCACACACTGCCGTCAAAACGAAAGCCCACATCCTGAATGGGTCCGCTGTCGGGCCAGACAAACGGTATGTCGACCAGCCCACCGGGTCCATCAGGTATAGCGGTGCTGGCCGTGAACGCGTTGGTCACCACGATCAGTCCCGCTGCGCCGGTCGGCAAACTGAAATCGATGACATCGCCGCCCTCGGCCGCAAGCACGGTCATACGCAACGCGATGGGCGCGCCGCAAACATGATTGGTATCCACCGACAACAGATAATGAACCGCATTGCTTGCCGTTCCCTGCACGGGCATGTCCGCAAACACGGATGTGTCAAGCAGAACGCTCACGGTGGACGACAAACTCGTCAACACGCCGCTGACGGACGTGACATTTGTCGTGCCCACATTCTTGATGCCCAAGGTCAGGGTCAGGGCCGCTTCCCCCGGATCAATAACGCCATTGTTATTGCCGTTACCACTAGCATCATTAACAACGTAGGCACTCGTATTGCTAAAGGCGACTTCAGCAGCAAAGGGCGGATCACAGACGCGCGTTGAAAGAACAATAGAGAAACTATTCACTTCGCCCGAATCCTCCGAGACCCCGTCAGCGACGCGCAGCGTCCAGCTTCCTCCCGACGATTCTCCGTCGAACGCGGACAACGGATTCATTGGCGCGAACGTTCCCGTATAGGGCGCCCCTCCGCTCGTAATGGTCTGTATCGATGGAAATGCACCATCATCATCGAACACGGTGTTACAAAAATTATTACCATCGTTGTTGCCGCCATCGGGCGCGCTCATCAAGACAACCGCCGTACCCATCGGGCTGATCAAGGTGAACGTTAAATCGCCGACCCAACTGTGATTAAGACCCACAAGCGGTGACGACGCGTCGGTCGAACACACGCTACCATCGAAACGAAAATCGAGATCGGTAATGAAGCCAGCGTGGGGCACGGAAAACGACACATTTGCAGGGGGAGACCCTTCGGGGATCGGCGTATTGCTGACATCAAACGAATGCGTCACCGTTGTCACGCGTCCAACATCGAGATTAACCAACATCGAATTGGTGGCTTCATTCGAACGCACTTCAAGCAAAAAGCGAACTGGCTCGCCGCAGACATGTGACGCATCAAGCGCGAACACAAAGGGGATCGCACTCATCCCTGTTGCGCCACTGGCAATGTCAGCATACCCAACGCTGCCACCCGTGACGGCCGCGGTTGGCGCCAGACTCGTCAGTGTTCCAGACACACCCGTCGCGCCGGCCACACCGCTATTCTGAACCTGCAGAGACAAAGACAGCTCCGTTTCACCTGGATCCACGGCGCCGCTACCATTGCCGTTACCCGCGACATCCAAAACGGCACTCACGCCCGTGTACGCGAACACGGCGGGCGCCGGCGGAAGCGTGATTGTGAAATCGGCGTTGGATATATCGAAGAAAATGTTACCCGCCCCTTCGACCTTAATGCGAGCCGTTGTGGTGTTGAGCGCTGGTAGGCTAACAAGCTGCGAGCCATCATTAGGCGTATTGGCCGCAAGCACCATACCGAAGGTTTGTCCACCGTCAATGGATAGCAAGATATTCACATTGGGCGTATTGACCGCGCCGGCTGCCGTATTGGCAACATTCCACGTCACGGTTTGATTGCCGGCGATGGATACGGCCGTATTGGGAAAGGTCAGCAGGAACGGGCCGGCGCTACCGTCCACCGTGACCTGCATATCATCCGAGTCGGTGCCGCCGCCGTTCAAACGGTTATCTCGAACCGTGGCGCGAAATAGCATTGTCCGGCTCAACGTTGGCAATCTTTCGTCGTCGTCACTGGTATTTCCCAGAATGTCGCCCAGTTCCGGAAAAGTCCGCGACGGTTCAATCACGGGATTGCGACTTCGAAACAGCGGGCTGCTGCCGTTTTCGGCCCCTGCAAGCGCCAGCGCCGGACCGAGATCCATCTCCTCCCAACAATACGTCAAACCAACATTTTCGACGTCGCTGGCCAAGGCCGTGAGTACAAAAGGCGTTTGGGCCGGAATGGTAAAGTCACCCCCCGCATCCACCGCCGGCGGCGTGTTTCCGCTCGCCACATTGGCGTCGCAGGTTTGGGTATTCAAAAATTCGAAAACCTGCCCTAGGCTCGTCGCATGAAAATAGGGATTCACCAGATCCTGAACATTGTCAACGAGGCAGATGCCGGCATAGCTCATAATGGTGCTGCCACTGCCGGGTTCGAAGGCTGTCGCCGCATTGCGGTTCCCACCGCTACAGTTTCCGCTGGTGCCATTAAAGGTGTGGTC
>JBLHHU010000195.1:0-6655 GCA_047615735.1 Kiritimatiellia bacterium
GCAGACGTTTTTGCGCTTGGCCAATGGCAACAACCCGGGGTGGATCAGTGGCTTGCTGGCGTCGCACCCACCGTCGCAGGAACGTATCGTCAAAAACGCCGAATCCGCCCAAACCTTTCCGAGAGGTGGCTTCCGTGGGGAATCCGAATATCGTAAAATGATGGAGCCGCTCCTGGCCGCGACGCCTGCCTACGACGCGCTGGAAAAGGGCTACATTGCGCTCAATAAAAGGGATCACGATGGCGCGCTGTCGTTTGTCTCAAAAGGGCTCGCCGTCGAACCGGATGAGGCGCACCTCTATGGGTTAAAGGCCAAAGCCCTGAGCGCGAAAGGGAATACCCGTCAGTCGGTTGCCGCACTCGACAAGGCCATTGAATTGAATAACCAGTACTTCGAGTTTTTTCTGCTCCGTGGAAAATTCAAAAAGAACCTTGGTGACCTTTCTGGCGCGAAGCGCGACCTTGCACGCAGTACGAGCATGATGCCAACGGCCAGTGCGCATCTGGAGCTCGGTTTGATGGCGCGCGCCGACGGAAAGAGTGCCGATGCGATCAAACATTTTCGCATGGCCTCGCAATCGGAGTCGCCGGACGGCGTCCAGGCTTTTCAGTCGCTTGCGCAATTGGATATGCCTTCAAATCCGGGGCGCTATCTTGATGCGCAGATACGCGTGAACGATCGCGGCATGGTCGTGGTGGGGGTCGTCAACAAGACACCCGTGGATGTGGCCGAATGTAGCATCAGCGTCTATTCGCCGACGCAGCGACGGTGGTTGCCGTATCGTTTTCCGGGCGGCATACCGCAAGGCACCGTGCAGTATGCGCAAACCCCCATCGGCCCCTATGCCGACGATCAAGTGGCCCAACAGCAGGTCCGCATTCGTTTCGATCGTGTCACGCCCGGCGGGCATTGAGGCGCACGCAGCCCTGATCAGGTGGCGAAGCCCAGCGCCTCGAGTGTGTGCATCCATGCTGGGCTGGCACCCTTGCAGCTAACGGATGTGAACCCAAATTCGCGCCGGACAGGATAGCCGCTGCGCTGTGCGTCAAAATCGGTTGCGCGTTGATGATCATCGCCGACAGCGCCGGCACGCATGCGCGCATCATCCTCGCGAACGTCATAGGTTTGCCGCACGACATCCCATAGAAACGCATCACGGGTTGCAGCGGGCTGGGCAATGGCGATTTTAGGAACAAGCGGCGTTGGACGTTGCGCGGCGGATGTCCATGTCGGTGCGACCCCCAAAAAGCGGCATGCGGCGGCGTAAATCATTTCGGTGCCGCGCACCTTGCCGTCAAAGCCATAGCCTGCGATGTGCGGGGAGGCCAGTCGCACGCGCTCGAGCAGGTCCTGAGGGCAACACGGTTCGCCTTCCCACGTGTCGATGACGGCATGGGCGATACGGCCACTGTCTATGGCTTTAATCAGCGCGTCGCTTTGGGCGATGGGTCCGCGAGCCGCATTGATGAACACGCAGCCGGGTTTTAGCTGGGCACAAAACCCGTCGTCGACCATGTGGTGTGTGGTGTGTGGGCCGGCGGTCGTTAGCGGGACGTGCATGGTCACCAAGTCCGATTCGGACAGCAGCGTTTCAAGGTCGCAATACGCGACGTCCGGCAGGCCGGACGCTTCTGTGGCCGGGATACCGGCTTCGGCCTTGGGGGGATCGTTCAACAGGACGCGCATGCCGAGTGCGGCGGCCTTGCGGGCGACGCGGCTACCAACGTGACCGACGCCGACCACACCCAGCGTGCGTCCCTCGAGCGCGACGCCGTGCTCCGCTGCGAGACAGAGCCAGACCGAGGTCATGTATTCCGCAACGCTGACGGCGTTGCACCCGGGGGCGTGCTCCCAGTGGATGCCGTTGCGATCAAAATGGGCCAAATCCATGTGGTCCACGCCGATTGTGGCTGTGCCGACGAAGCGCAGGCGGCTGTCGGTAAGCATGTCGGCGCGTACGGGTGTTGTTGAGCGGATGACGAGCAGGTCGGCGTCCGTCAGGTCGGTCCTGTCAATGGCGCGCCCTTCTCTGATGCGCACGTCGCCTAATGTGGAAAAGGCGGCTTCGCCGTAAGTGACGCTTGATGAACACACAATGTTTGGCATACGAATAGCTCCTGATATTGAGGCGCTTAGTTTAGCGTTCTGGGTTGGATTCGCAAGCGTGACCCTATAGACTGCGAGCATATTTTGGAGGTCGAGGTGGCAGGTAAGACATTTGTAGGATTTGGGTTCGGTGCGATACAGGGGGGGCTTTTTCTCTATGAAGCCTTCAAGTCCGGGAATTTCGATCGACTGGTCGTGGCTGAGGTCATGCCGCCGGTCGTTGACGCGCTGCGCAAGAATGATGGCTGTTATGACGTGAATATCGCCACGGCGGATGGTGTGCACACCGAAACCGTGACGGGGATTGAAGTGCTCAACCCCACCGATGAAGCCGATTATGCGATCTTGCTAGACGCGTTGGCGGAGGCGAATGAAATCGCCACGGCGCTGCCCAGCGTGGATTTCTATGGTGACGGCACCGCGTACACCGTTAGTGGGGCGCTGATTGAAGGCACGCGCCGGCGCCTGCACGGCGACACACCGCCCTCCGTTCTCATTTATACAGCGGAGAACAATGTTGAAGCGGCCGAGCTACTGACGCAACGTCTGGCGGTTGGACTCACGCCTGGATGGCAGCAATATGTCTGTGTGTGCAATACCGTGATTGGTAAAATGAGCGGCATCGTTGTCGACGATGCTCAAATTGCCGAGCAAGGGCTGGCACGCGTGACGCCTGATTCCGATCGCGCTCTGTTAGTCGAGGCCTTCAACCGCATTTTGATCAGTCACGTCGATCTGGCCCATTTCGAGCGCGGGATTCAGGTGTTTGAGGAGAAAGGCGACCTCGCGCCGTTCGAAGAAGCCAAACTTTATGGTCACAACGCCACGCACGCCTTAATTGGCTACCTTTTGGATGCGCGCGGGTTAGGCTTCATGGCGGATGCCGCCGAGGATGCCGAGCTCATGTCGCTGGCGCGAACCACGTTTCTGCAGGAATCTGGCGGCGCGCTTTGTCGAAAATATGCGGGCGTCGATCCACTTTTTACGACAGAAGGCTTCGCTGCCCATGTTGACGATCTGCTGGAGCGCATGATGAATCCGCATTTGCGCGATACCGTTGAGCGTGTCACCCGCGATCCGCGCCGTAAGCTCGCGTGGAATGACCGACTCATCGGCGCAATGCGTTTGGCGCTGGCGCATGACGTTACCCCCACAGGCTATGCGCAAGGAGCACGTGCGGCCATTGAACGCCTGATGCGCGAGGCGAATGAGGCGCAGGCGGCAGTTCTGGACAGTCTTTGGGCCTCCGACGTTGACCCAATCGCCCGAAAAGCCGTCGTGCACGCCCTTGAAAACGTGCCTTCGGCCTGATAGGGCGTGACTGCCGAATTCAGATTGGCATTGTCAGCACAGGCCTGTTCATGGTTTCCTGACCGTTTGAAATTCAGAAAATGTAACACGTTTAAGGAGACTGTTTGTGGAAACCATAGCTGTACGCCTGCATGGCGCTAATGACCTTCGTTTGGATCGCTTTGAGCTACCTGAGATTACCGATGACGAAATTTTGGCTGATGTGACGTCCAACGGCATCTGCATGTCCTCCTACAAAGCCACCTGTCTGGGCGCTGCCCACAAGCGCGTTCCCGATGATGTGGCCGAAAATCCGATCATGATGGGCCACGAGTTCTGCGGCACCATCCTCAAGGTGGGCGCCAACTGGCAGCATAAGTTCAACGTGGGCGACAAGTACGGTATTCAACCGCAGCTGAATTACCCCGGCCGCGAACACATTGCTCCGGGCTACTCCTTCCCTTATACGGGTGGTCAGGCCGCTAAGATCATCATTCCTAAAGAAGTTCTGGAGATGGACTGCCTGCTTCCGTATGACGGGGAAGCCTTCTTCTTCGCCTCCTTGGCCGAGTCTTTTTCATGCGTGATCGGAGCATTTAATACCAATTATCACTTCGAAACCGGCTCATATAAGCACATCAACGGTATTGTCAAAGGGGGCGCCATGGCCCTTATCGCGGGCGCGGGCCCGATGGGCATTGCTGCCATCGATTACGCGATTCACGGCGATCAGCGCCCTGGCTTGTTGATTGTGACAGATATTGATCAGGCACGCCTCGATCGCGTCGCAGAGGTTCTGTCGCCAGAGGATGCCAAAGAACACGGCGTTGATTTGCGTTACATCAATACGAGCGGGATGAGTGATCCGGTTGCTGAATTGCGCGCCATGACCGAAGACAGCAAGGGTTACGATGACGCCTTCGTTTTCGCGCCGGTGCCACCATTGATCGAGCAGGCTTCTGCCCTGCTGGGCTTCAACGGCTGTTTGAATTTCTTCGCGGGTCCTTCCAATGCGGACTTTTCTGCGCCAATCAACTTTTACGATGTGCACTACATGGGACATCACGTCGTCGGATCTTCTGGCGGCAATACGGATGACATGCTTGACGCGCTTCGCCTGATGGGTGAAGGCCGCATCAATCCGGGGACCATGGTCACGCATATCGGGGGACTCGACAGCGCGCCTGCAACCATTCAGGACCTTCCGAATGTGCCCGGCGGACGCAAGTTGATTTACACGCAGTTGTCTCTCCCGTTGACGGCGATTGACGACTTCGAAAAGCTCGGCGAATCCGATCCCCTGTTCGCAGGGTTGGCTGAAATCGTCAAGCGCGGCAACATGCTTTGGTCGCTGGAAGCCGAACAGTATCTGCTGGCCAACGGCACGCGTCTGCTCGACAACTAATCACGCTTAACCAAACAGGAGAGCAGCCCATGTCGGATGCGACACCCATTGCTATTGTTATTCGTATGGCCTGCATGCGCGCCGAAGTGGCTGTGCGTACGGGGCATGCCTATGTCACGGTCGCGCGTCAAGATGCACCGTCTGCGGACGGCGAATTGGCGCTGACAGACAGCCGTCCGGAATCCGTGATCTCTGCCATTGCCGGTCATGTGGACGCGCAGGGTGAATTGCCGGCTGCGGTGAGCGTTGACGGCGTCAGTTACCGAATCGAAACCCCGGCAGCGGGCACCGCGCGCCTGGCGGGTCGTATCGTGATCGTCACGGGCAGTGGGCAGGGCTTTGGAAAAGGCATCGCCGAAGGGCTGGCCGCTCAGGGAGCACACGTCGTTGTGGCTGACATCAACGCCGAAACAGGGCAAGCCGCCGTTGACGCAATGTGCGAACAGTTCGGGGACCGTGCCGCAATCTTCCTGCCGATCAATGTTACCTCGCAGGAATCCGTTGGGGCGTGCGTGCAAGCGACCGTCGATACCTTTGGTGGTCTCGACATGTTGATCGCCAACGCGGGTGTTCTTAAAGCCGGTGGCCTAGACGAAATCACCGAATCTGATTTCGATTTCGTGACCTCGGTTAACTACAAGGGCTATTTCCTTTGCGCGCAGGCGGCATCTGCAGTCATGCGCCAGCAGCACGCCTTAAACCCGGACCACCTGACCGACATCATTCAGATGAACAGCAAGTCCGGTCTCGAGGGTAGTAAGCGCAACTTCGCCTACGCGGGCAGCAAATTCGGCGGGATCGGTCTGACACAGTCGTTCGCGTTGGAGCTCATCGCGCACGGCGTGAAAGTGAATGCGATTTGCCCAGGTAATTTCTTCGATGGCCCGCTCTGGTCGGACCCCGAACGAGGACTCTTTGTCCAGTACTTGAATGCAGGCAAAGTCGATGGTGCAAAAACCGTCGACGATGTGCGCGCCTTTTATATGTCCAAAGTTCCGATGGGTCGCGGCTGCACGCCTGCGGACGTCGTAACGGCCATTCGTTATCTGCATGAGCAAAGTTATGAAACCGGTCAGGCACTGCCTGTGTCCGGTGGCCAGACCATGCTGAACTAGCGTTCCGCGGGTCGTGTTGATACAAAATTTGGGGGGGAATGATGTATCGCAAGATACAAACAGGACCGGACTACTGTCCAGCGTGTGAGCGCTATATTGGTGAGGTCACGCTTTGTCCGTATTGTGATGCCGATACGGTGCATGCACCGCGACAGCGTCGTTTCCGTTTACTGGCGTTCGCGTTGATCCTGCTCGGTCTGGCTGTGATGTGTCTAGTGAATCGCCTCCCTCCGCCCGGCATTACCCCTATTGGCTCCATTGGTGAGACCTCAGGCTACCGCTACGTCCATCTTAGCGGTCGCGTGGCTGAACGCCCATACGTCGTCGAGCGGGAAGGGCAGGTTCGCTATGCCTCATTTGTGCTCGAAGACGAAACGGGGCGGATTCGCGTGCAAATGGACGGCGACGTCGCAGCCGCCCTCGATGCAGGGACAAACTTGCCTTGGGAGGGCGCCGCCTTAACGGTTGCTGGTGTGTTGAAGCCGACACCTGAAGGTCGAATAAAGCTTCGCGTCCAAAGCGCCGAGCAGATCACATATCTGACGCGTCGGGTGGCCGAATGAGGTCGCTCAAAAAGATCCGGCGGAGCCCGCCGGTCTCCAGCGGGAGTGAACCCTCGCGACTCGCGTCTCTCCGTCAGTATGCCTGGAGCCCGGCGGGCTCCGCCGGCAGCAGAGGCTGAGTCTCCAGAGGGAGTGAATCCTAGCGACTCGCGTCTCTCTGTCAATATGCCTGGAGC
>JBLHHU010000196.1:0-6588 GCA_047615735.1 Kiritimatiellia bacterium
GGCGCTTGCGCTCATTCTTCGAGCCAATCATGCGCTGGCGATGCGCAGCCAGGGCGGTTCGAGATGCGCTGCAACGGCTCGATGTGCCTCGCGTGGATTTTGTGCATTTCATGTGGCTCGATGATTATATCGTCGGCGCATCGCGAATGACGGCGTTCCTGTTGTCGTGGATTTTCCCATTCCGCTGGACAGGACTATTTTTTCACCCTTGGCACCTTCGGATAGCGGGTGGTGAGACGCGACACGAATCCGTGGCCGCAGAGTCCATGTTGCGTGCGCGCAATTGCATCGGCGTTGCTGTTCTGGATCACGGCGTTGCTGCTGCTCTGGAGCGAAACATCAACCGCCCGGTGATTTTCTTTCCAGATGCCACCGATGAGGCGGTGGCTCGGCATGCGCCAGCTTGCTTCGTGCAGATTCAAGAACGCGCAAAGGGTCGCAAAATTGTTGGGTTGCTTGGGCACTTGTCGCGCCGAAAAGGAATCCGTACGTTTATGAAAGCAGCTAGAGAGTGTGAAAACGGCGATTGGCTCTTTCTTATGCTGGGCGCTATGGGCGAGGCTGAAAAGGAAGCGCTGTCGCCAGAGGATCGCGCATGTCTCGAGGATGCTATTTCAGGGCGTGTGACTAACATCTGTGTCGTGCCGGAGCGCATCGAGGATGAAGCTGAATTCAATGCCGTCGTTTGCGAATGCGATGTCCTCTTCGCGGCTTATGAAATGTTTGCGCATAGTAGTGGTCTGGTGACGAAAGCAGGTGTCTTTCACAAGCCGATTATTGTGAGTAAGGGCTACTATATGCAGGAAGTGGTTGAAAAATATAGACTCGGGGTGGCGATTGATGAGGGCGATTCACGTGCGGTGCTCCGCGCGTTGGATATGTTCGGGGACCCAGCTGAATTCGAACGGCGTGTTGGCGTGCCGGATTACGAAGGGTTCGTGCGTGCGAACGGTCCGGAGGCTCTGGGGCCAGCTTTTGATAAACTGTTGGAGTGTCGTACAATATGAGCTTGTTGTTGCATCTGGTGAGCGTTGTTCTCTTTTTAGGACTTCTATCCCTCGTGTTCGTAGGGGTCGGTGTGCTCTGCCGCTTGGCGTTTGGGTTTCGTTCGCGCGAAATTCAGGACGTCATGACATGCGGTTGGATCGGGTGGGCGCTTACGCTCGCCGTTTTGCAGATTTGGCATCTGTTTTTCCCGATCAATGATTTGGCCTTCGTACTTGTTGCTATAACCGGGCTCATCGGTCTGTTCCTCGGCAAACGCGACCTTGGGCTTTTGGTCTGGGGGAAGCATCGGCTTGCGCTTGTGGTGATGCTCGCTGCCGTTGTCGTCACCGTATGGGTGGCCAACTTTTCGATCAAGCAACCCGGAATCTACGACACGGGCTTGTATCACCTCAACGTGGTCAAATGGAACAGCCTGTATGGCATTGTGCCCGGACTTGGAAACTTACATGGTCGGCTCGGCTACAACAATGCATCGCTGCTTTACAGTGCGCTGCTGGATGTGGGCCCCTTCGAAGGTCGATCGCACCACGTTGCCTCGGCCTGGCTTATGCTATGGGCATTGCTGCGCTGCCTGTTTGCCTTTTACGAACTGTTCAAGCCGGGCGGGCAGGCGCGCATGGAGACCATGTATTATGCTCTGCTAGCAACACCACTTTGTGTATGGATCGTCAATACAGGCTACGCCTCCAGTCATTCACCGGACGTCGTTTGTTTTATGTTGGCGATCGTCGTGGGTGGTGAGCTGCTGGCAATGAATCACTTCGAAGGTGTTCGTGGAAACCCCGCTCGCAGTCGTTTTCTAAACATCATTCTACTGAGCGTTGTCGGCGTTGTCGTTAAATTGAGTTTTTTGGTTTTCGGAGCCATCGCATGCGCGATTGCGCTGCTCGCGTTGATCTCACACGCGGACAGATCGTCGCAAGCGTTTCGCAGAACACTGATCGTCGCGGTCGCCTTGGTGGCTATGGTGGTGCTGCCGTGGATGGTACGAGGCGTCATTTTGACTGGCTATCCGGCCTATCCCGTCGAGGTTCTGCGTGTCGAACGCGATTGGACCGTATCCGCGGAATCCTGTAAAACCATGGTTGAGCACGTCAAGGCATGGGCACGCGCTCCCGGTATCGCACCGGAACTCGTTGGGCGAAATGGGGGTTGGATTCGACCTTGGCTTGAACGCGTCCTATTGCAAAACCGGTTTGAAATCGTGGCTCCCGTCCTAACGGCGCTTTTGGCAGTCGCGCTTGTCGCTTTCGGAAGACGGCGGGGCGAGCTCCGTCGATGTGCCCTGCTTTGCCTGCCCGGTGTGCTCGGTGTCGTCTTCTGGTTTCTGTCTGCGCCAGATCCTCGCTTTCTTGGAAGTATATCATGGGTGCTCGCGGCCTCGATGCTGGTGCTTGCGCTCCAACACCGCCGCCACTGGGCATTGCCGCTTGTTGTTGGTCACGCGGCGATGTTGTTGGCAGGTGGCGTAAATCTGATTGATGTCGTGCGAAGCTATAAGGATAGCTCACCCGCAAAACAGGTGGACATGATTGCGCGCGAGACGAACAGCGGGTTGACTGTTTTTGTCCCCCAAAACGGCGACCAATGCTGGAACGCCGATTTGCCCTGTACGCCCTATTTCAGTCCTAGGTTGGTGTTACGTGATCCAAATCGCATCGAAAAAGGCTTCACCAAGGTTGGAGCGCAACAATAGCCAAGGCTCGACATGATTGATATCCCGCGAACTTTATTTCTTTCCTGGTGTACGCCGGATAGTCGCTACGCCGGAGGCGAGGCCATTCGGCGACTCTTTAGCAAAATCGCACCTGACCGTATTAAATGGTGCGGATTGAACGGGTCCTTGAGCGGGCCCGATCCGCTCTTGCCGGAGTATCGGGCCTTTGTGCCGAGAGGTCTGCATTGGCGACTTGAAGGAACAACGCTGCACCACTTGTTTACCAACGAAATGCAGGCACGGCGACTCGCGCAAGACATGTGGGAATGGGTACGACCGTTTGAGCCAGAGGTGCTCTGGGTGGTTCCGGAATTGGCCGCCGTTCCCGTTGCTCGTCATCTTCACAGGATGTCAGGTCTGCCGATCCACGTAACGGTGCATGATGCGCCTGCCACCTGTGTTTTGGCGGGTGTGCCGCGGCTGTATTCACACCTTTATCAACGTGGTATTCGTGAATTGATGCAGAACGTCTCGTCAATGGATTGTATCGGACCCGAGTTGCTGGCGCATATGCAGCAGCATTTCGACGCTGAGCAGGCAGATGCCGTGGTTGTGCGACCGACGGTGGCGCCGGAAAGTTTGAAACCCGTCCGCGCACGCGAATGGGGCCAGGATAACGTGCGTCGCATCGGGCTCTGTGGCTCGTTTCGTATTGAGGACGATCAGTGGAGCGCTTTTTTGCGCCATCTCGGACGCCTGCCCTTTACGTTCGAGTTTATTTCCTTCACGCCGCCGGATGCCGTGCCTTCCGCGAAGTATCCAAAGAATGTGAGTTTACATTTTGAACCCTACGTATCCCGAGACGTTGAATTGGTCGAGGCCTTTGATCGCGCCGCGGTGGATGCCTGCTATTTAGGAATGTGGAATACCGACGCCAACGCACTTTTCGGCCAGACATCGTTGAGTAGTAAGTTGACCACCTATTCGGCGGCGGCGGTTCCCGTGATCGTGCATGGGCGGCATGACGCCGCGGCATGGCATCTGGTCGATCACTACAAAGCCGGCATTCGTTTCAATGAGAATGAAGCCAATACACATGCGGCGTTATTGGGTCTTTTCTCCGATCGTGCACGCTGGGCGGATCGCGCGGATGGGGCGCGACGCTTGTGTGAGCATGAATTTTCGTTGGAGAGGAATGTGGTCACGCTGACAGAAACGTTGTCGCACACGGCCAAATCGTGCCAAGCTCGATAGCTATGTCGAATAAAACAAAAAAAATCTGGTTTCTCACGCAAGGCTACGGCGTATGTGGCGGGCACGAAGCCCATGTTCTGCATTTCGCGACCGAGTTGCGTGAGCACGGGTATGACACCTCGGTCCTCGTTATCGATCGCTTGCCAGAGGAGCAGCATCGCTTCATGGCGGCTTTGCGTGAACGAAAAATTCCGTTGGTCAGTATTGGCGACTACCTTAATGGGCAGATCGACTTTCTGACGCTGGTTCTCTATGTGCCGTGGGCCATCCGCATGAAGCTGCGCGGGGAGCCGACCTCGTGGGCGTTATTGCACCGATACCTTCACGAACGGCTTGGCCCGCGTTGGCTGAGCGCGCAGATCAAAAGCGATGATCCCGCGATTATCCATGTGCACGGGCGATTGCCGGAAACGTATTGGTCATGTTTGCCGCTGCAACGGACGGTGCTTCATCATGGGACAGAGGGGCGCCGCGATGACACCTGGGACGATTCCGAGGCGGAGGCCTTTTCAGCGTTTGCGGAGAGGTGTGCACGAAATTTCGCGCCGGGACAAGGCGTTGCCGCGAATCTGCGTGAAGCTTTCGGTATTACCAAAGAGATTCATACGATCTACACGATCTGTCCTGATTCCGAAGGCGCCGCTACCGTCGCGAAGACAATGTCTGAGAGGACAGGGCCAAAAACCGTGTTCGGTATTCTCTGCCGCATGACCCCTGAAAAGGGAATCGACACCTTACTGAAGGCGCTTCTGATAGCAAAGCAGACTATGGGCGAAGTGCACTTTCGTTTCTTTGGTTCAGGCCAGCTGGACAAGAAAATTTCAGCGTTTATCAAAGCGAACGGCTTGGACGACGTCCGCGTCAGTCACGACTTCGATTCCCCGCTTGAGGCGCTGTCCGAATTGGATGTTTTCGTTCATCCCAGCGTGTCCGATGCAATGCCTATGGCGATTGCAGAGGCGCTCATGTGCGGGCTTCCATGTATCACGACGCGCGTCGGTGGTATTCCCGAGCTTGTGCGTCATGACGTGGAAGGCATTCTTGTCGACCCGCATGATGCCGACGCATTGGCGGCCGCTATGTGTGCTTTTGCCAATATGGATCTTGATACGCGGCGCACTTTTTCGGAAGCTGCCCGCGCTCGCTATGAAGCCGTGTGTACGACAACGATTGTTGGGGGCACGCTTGCGGAACACTATGCTAACGTTTTGGCCGAAGGATCAAAGAAGAATCCATGACCAAAAACACATTTAACGACGCAGCTGAAAGCAAATACACCGAGCGACGCGTCGCCCATTGGGATGCTGTCGTGGAAAAGCGCGGTGATAAGGGTCCTTCGACGGGGCTTGCCTATCACGCGCGTCTTGCGTCGGTGCACACGTTTCTGATTCCACCCGGGCAAAAGGTGCTGGAAGTCGGCTGTGGCGCTGGGGATCTGCTCGCCCATTTGCAACCTTCGGTTGGCATTGGGGTTGATTTTTCTGCGAAGATGGTCGACGTGGCGGCTTCACGCCATCCTGAATTGCAATTCCAACAGCTGGATGCACATTCCATCGCTTCACTAGACACGACGTTTGACGTCATTGTGCTTTCGGATTTGGTCAACGACCTTTGGGATGTGCAGCGTGTGCTTGAGTCTGTTGCGACGCTTTGCACACCGGAAACGCGCGTTGTTTTAAACTTCTATTCGAAACTCTGGCAACCCTTTCTGTCCGTTGCACGCCGAACGGGATTCGCGACGCCTGTCTTGGAGCAAAATTGGTTAACGCCGGACGACGTTGTCAATATGATGACGCTGAGCGGACTCGAGGTGCTCAATCATCGCAAAGAGATCTTGTTGCCCTCCTGCATTCCGTTATTGGAACCGCTGTGCAATCGCTTCCTTGTCAGACTCTGGCCGTTCACCCATTTCGCACTGACACATGTCTTCAGCGCGCGTCTGGCTCCGAAAGCGTCAAGCGGGGATGCGCCCCGAGTATCGGTTATCGTTGCGGCGCGCAATGAGTCTGGAAATATCGAGAATATTTTCGAACGCGTGCCACAAATGGGAAGCGGTACAGAGCTCGTTTTTGTTGAAGGCGGGTCGTCGGACGACACCTATGAACAGATCGAACGAACGATGCCCAAATTTCCGCATATCGACTGTAAGTTGATGCGCCAATCAGGCAAGGGCAAGGGCGACGCCGTTCGTAAAGGGTTTGCCGAAGCGACGGGCGATATTTTGATGATTCTGGATGCAGATCTAACGGTGCCACCGGAGGACTTGCCGCGCTTTTATGATGCACTTGTGTCAGGCAAGGCCGAGTTCGTTAATGGTGTACGCCTCGTGTATCCCATGGAGGAGGAGGCGATGCGTTTCTTTAACCAGATAGGCAATAAGTTCTTCAGCCTCGCCTTTTCGTGGCTTCTCGGGCGCCCTATCAAGGACACGCTGTGTGGAACCAAGGTGATGACGAAGGCGAATTACAAAAAGGTCGCTGCTAATCGGCATTATTTCGGCGACTTTGATCCTTTCGGTGATTTCGATCTCATTTTTGGAGCCGCCAAACTTAACCTCAAAATCATGGACTTACCGGTGCGCTACCGAGAGCGAACCTATGGCGATACTAATATTGACCGCTGGAGTGCGGGTGTGGTGTTGTTGCGCATGGTGTTGTTCGCCGCTCGGC
>JBLHHU010000197.1:0-6582 GCA_047615735.1 Kiritimatiellia bacterium
TCCCGAAGCAATTGCTTCGGCCATCGATGGAATAGTGTCTCTGCACCGCCAGGCGAGGGGTTATCCACTTTGTGGAACGGATACGTCGGCATGCCGAGCACTGCGGTTGCGTTGGTCGCGAATAAATTCGGCCTAGTCGAGACCGATTTGATTGCCGCTCTACGGCACACCTTCGGAACGCAGCTATGTCGCGCGGGTGTGCCCTTGGGAACAGCCTAGGCGGCGATGCGGCACAGCTCGCCGGTGCTTAGGCCAATGTCTACACCGACCCGGCCTTGCTCGATGTGTCCGCTGCGATCCATACGTTGCCGGTTCTTGAGCGGGAAGCGTCTGCTCCTCAGGCCTAAGGGTCTCTGCCGCGAAAACTCGCACGCGTTTTCCTTTCTCAACCTTGAGACCCACGGCACGAAAACCGGTCAGATTTGGGCCCTCTAAATCTGAAAGCTTACACAAAAGCTTACACCCCCAAACGGAAAAAAGAGTCATATCGTGTCATTGTTTGACAATAATGGACGACGTGGCGGAAGGCGGAGTGAGGCCAAAAAGGCGCTCTAAATCCCTGTTTTTGCTGGATTTTCGCGTAATAACACGGAAATGAAATGGTGCGCCTGGCGGGGCTCGAACCCACAACCTTCGGCTTCGGAGGCCGACGCTCTATCCAATTGAGCTACAGGCGCATATGCCGTTTAAAAGTGTTGATCGGGGGATTATCCGTTAGCGCGCTCAAAGTCTTTCATGAACGTGACGAGGGCGTCAACGCCCTCTGTCGGGAACGCGTTGTATATGGAGGCGCGCAATCCACCGACGGAGCGGTGTCCCTTTAGCTGCATCAAACCGGCGGCGGTGGATTCCTTGGCGAACTGTGCTTCGAGGTCTTCGCTCGGCAGGCGGAAGGTGACGTTCATGTCCGAGCGACATTCCAGAGCCGCCGTGCCTGTGTAAAACGCGGATGCATCCAAGGCATCATAGAGGCGTTTGGCTTTGTCGACGTTCTGCTTGTACATGGCCTCGGGTCCAGCGTTTTTCAACCAGCGCGTGGTCAGGGCGAGGATGTAGATGGCGAAACAAGGTGGCGTGTTGTACATCGACCCATTATCAATGTGCGTCTGATAGCGCATGATGTTGGGAATCGTGCTGTTGCCGGCGGCGGCGAGATCTTTTCGGACGACCACCAGTGTCACCCCGGACGGCCCGAGGTTCTTCTGCGCGCCGGCATAAATCAGGCCGAACTGCGACACGTCGATGGGTCGCGACAAGATGTCGGACGACATGTCGGCCACAATCGGAGCGTCGCTGGTTGGGAAGGTTTTCCACTGCGCACCGGAAATTGTTTCGTTGCTGGTGATGTGCAGGTAGGCCGCACCGGGTGTTTGTTGTAGTTCGTCTGGGGAGGGCACGCGCGTCGGCACGTCTTTGCCGCAATCGGCGATGACGTTGACCTGGCCGACGTTTTTGGCTTCTTTGATGGCCTTGATGGCCCATGCGCCGGAGTTGGTGTAGTCGGCCACACCGTCGGCGGGCAGCAGATTCATTGGGATCATGGCAAACTGCCCGCTGGCACCGCCCTGCAGCAAAAGCACCTCGTGTGTGTCGGGTACGTTCAGCAGTTCATTGATGTTCGCAATGGCCTCTTCCTGAACCGCCATGTACTCCTTGCCGCGGTGGCTGCATTCCATGATGGACATGCCACAGCCGCGGAAATCGACTAGGTCTTTTTGGGCTTCCTCGAGCACCTCAACGGGCAGCGTTGCAGGTCCGGCACAGAAATTATAGATTCTCGACATGGTTCACTTTCTCAAGGGCTGGCTTACAATTTGAAAAGGCGGAAACATAGGATGTTTGTGCCCTATCAGCAAGTCTGATCATGTCTCATGTTTATTTTCGCCGAATCTGCTCCGCCGCCAATAAGGGTCGACATGCCTTGCCGGGCTGAGATAGGGTTGCGGCTCGTTTTGTAAAGTTTTCACCCTCCGACTGTTGGGTGATTCAGTGGAGATCAGGCACGTGGGCAATTTGGCATGGATATCAACCGCACTCGGCGCGGTACTTCTGGCGCTTTATGGCACGATGTTCCTGAAACCCGATGCAGCGCTGAAGGCGTGGGGTCGGTTTCCGCGTTCGGTGCGTGCGGCATGGGTGTTAACCAGTATTGACCTGATTTGGGCGGGGGCGCTGCTCTATGACACCCCGCTAGGGCCTGTGGAATCTTATAAGCCGGCCCTGTTCGCGCTCGTCCCCATCGCCATTGTTCTGCTGGTGCGTTTTGTGGATGAACTTCTGGCGGCACGTGCGCTGGGTGGTCTTCTGATCTTAATTCCCGCCCCGATTCTTGATGCAGCGCGCTGGCATCCTTCGCCGTGGCGCCTGTTTATCATCGTGTTGTGTTACATCATGGTGATTAAAGGGGTGGTGCTTGTCCTCGCACCTTATGTGGTTCGAAAGGGCCTTGTGGTGTGGTCGTCCGGGTCCAGTCCGAGAAGCAGAATGCGCATCGCCCTCGCGATTGGAATGGTCGTGGCCGTGGCGCTGATTGGCCTTGGTCTGACCGTGTATCGCGTTTCCTAATCTCTGCCCTCCGGTAGGCCCAGGGTAAGATTAGCCACAGCGTTCGCAGCGCAGCAGAGCCGCAACCAAACCCGTCAGAAGAGACTCACAGAAGGTCGCGAAGGGCACGAAGCCACGCGGAACGCGTGGTAAACTCATCCTCTGCAGGCGTGTTTCGGCCGGAGGACGTCCCTGCCTGCGGCTGGGTAAACTTTGCGTCCTTCGCGACCTTCTGTAAAATTCCTAAGGCTTGCCCTGTCTGTGTAACGCGTTGGAATTTATTCCGTCGTGGAGACGGCTGCATGAAAACCGCGCAGAAAAAACGAGGAAATGTCGAATAGTATTTCAGAGGACACAGAGGACATAGAGGAGAAAGAAAACGACGGATTGTCGTGACCTTTCCTATATGCCCTGCATTCGGGTCTTTGGTGGGATGCTCGCGTTGCCTGATCAGGGCTCGATGTCGTCGAGTGGACCTTCAAGGTTGACACCAAAATCCTTCGTGGGGTCAACGGACTCCGGTGCGGCCTCGAAACCGACAAGCGAGGCAATGCCTTCATCCGGTTCGGCGCCCAGTTTGATGGCGCGTTCGTAGTGCGCCAACGCGAGGTCGCGGTCCACGGGGGATAATGCCAACAGCAGTCCCGCCATGTTGAAATGTGCTTCGGCCAAATCGCCGTTGAGCTTAATGGCGAACTCAAGTCGCTGGCGCGCTTTGTCGAGATCGCCGCGGCCCAGATATGCCGCCCCCTGCAAAACCGCGATATATGCACTGTCGGCCTGGTCGACGGCGAGTTCATCGAGAATGAAGAGGGCGTCATCGTATTGCCCCGCCTGACATTGCGCGGTTGCGATCAAGAATCGCAGCTGCGGATCATCCGGCGACTTGCGCATCGCGTCCATCAACAATTTACGAGCGCCTTTTGGGTCTCCGTCCTGAATGAGTTGGCGTGCGCGTGCTTCGAATGCTGACGCAATTCGCGTTGGATCGTCGTTTTCGCGTGTCCCGCTGGTACTGGCGACGGCTTTTGGCGCTTTTGGCGTGTCCGTTTTTGGCGCGATCCATCCGCCGCGGCGCAGTTGGATTTGCATCTGCTCTTTGGCGTAATTCATCCGGAAGCGCGTCACTTGCGGTTGCCAACTCGGATACTGAGCGCTCAAGTCCCTATACCGCTCGAAGGCGTTTTCGAAAAGTGAGATCGCTTCTTGCTTCTTTCCCGAATCGCGAGCCGCCTCGGCTTCATTGAGAAGGGCCATGGCGACCTTGAACTGCTCGGATGCCGTTTCTGCATTGACCGGTTGCCATGCGGCGACAAGACTGAGCCCGAGCACGATGCTTGCCAAACGGCGAAGCAGAGGACGCTGTAGATATTTTGTTTCCATAAGTGAACAAAAGTAGATCGAAGCGCCTCGGGACGCAACGGCAAACGACAGAATTACCACGCATTCTCTGGCAGGACAGCGGCGCGGAACAAAATTTCATTGAACAAATTACGACACAAACTTGGCATTTACATTTGTTTCGGTACTATAATGAGGAGTATGAAGGCAGAAAAGAGACGAATTCGATCTTCCCGCTCGCGGCTGAAGGATCGAAAAACACAACATATATTGATGTCGATTGTTGTAGCGGGGGCCACGTTGGGGGCGATTCTGCTGGCCACGGGTCTGCGTAGTGCAAATCCGGTACTGACAAAAGCGGCAATTTTTTATCTGCTCGTTGTGGGCGTTGTGTTTTGTGTCTGGCGGGCCTTGGCGGCCGCGGCGGCCGAAGAGGAAAATGGCGATTGAGCCCCGGCTCGCGTCCCAGCATCATGCAAACCAAGCGAACGGCCTTCACCGGCATCGACATTCAAGGGCATCAGGCCGTTGTTGTGACAGGATCGAGCAGTACGGCGGCGACACGCGTGGTGCCCCTCGACAACCTGGGCGCTGCCATTCCCGTCGATGCTCGCGTTTCCGTCGCGATGCCACCACTGGATTGTGTTTGCCGATGGTTGACCACGCCTTTTACATCATCCAGCAAAGCACGCAAGGTCTTGCCGACCATTCTGGATATTCAGCTGCCATTCCCCCTGGAAGCGTGCGTCTATGATTTTGTCGCCGATCGGAAATCGGACGAGGGGCATGTTGAGGCGCTGGCTCTGGCGGCTCGGCATCGCGCGGTTGCCGGGGCCTTGGCGCAGTGGGAGACCCACACGGTTAACCCCGCCGTGTTGGATCATGAAGGTCTCGCCCTTTGGTCACAGAGTTTGGTCGAACAACCCGTTTCTGCTACGCAATCCGCCCATCCGCGTGTTGTTGTGTACGCTGGGTCCGATCGTTCCTGTATTGTTCTGGGGCGCGGTGAGACGTTCATTAACAGTCACAGCTGCATGCTGGAGCAACCCGCGTCGCTAACGCGTCTTTTGCGAGCCGCCTTCGGTGAGTCGATGCAAGACCTGACATGGATCTGGTGCGGACCACACGTTGGGCAAGCCGAATTCGATGAAACGCGCGAGGCCGTGGAGGCAATCGCACCGGGTGGCTCGGCCGTGGTCGATCAACCGCATGCCTTTCTGGCGCGTGCGCTCTACGCGCGCATTGCCCGACCGGGACGTCTTGCCTGCAATTTTCGCTCTGGCGTGTTTGCGGATGTCCGCAAGGATGCACGGTCGTCGCAAGCGGACAGCCGTATGGCGATCGTCATGGGCGTCATGGGGCTTCTATTCTGGGCCCAAGCCGGGTGGAGCCTGCATTTGGCATCCCAGGCGCGCCAGGGCGCAAGGACGCAGTTCATGGCGCTGATTTCACGCGCAAGCGACCAGCCGCTTGGTGCGGCGCAGGGGGAACAAGCGCTGTCTATTGCGCGTGCATCATTAAAGCAAGATGCGGCGTCGTTTCAGCCCGTCGCGTATGCCGTTGAGCCCTCCTTGACCATTGCCCTGCATCGGTTGATTTTTGAATCCGAAGCAGCCTCGTTGAAAATTCACGAATTCCGATTGTCGCGTACCGAGTGGGTGTTGAACGGCGAAGCTGAGCAGCGTGACGCCTGTGATAGACTTGTTGAGGCGACACAGACCTTGGGTTACAAGACGATCCTGACGTGGCCAAGTGGGGTTGCCGAGGGTACGCCGCAACCGTTTGTGTTGTCCACGGAGGTGGGGCCATGAAGCGCATCCTCGCCTTTATTATGTGTCGACCTTTGTATTGGCTGGCTGCGCTGATCCTGTTTTCAGGGGGCCTAGCCAATATGCGTTCCCAAATGGCCTCGAAAACGGCCCTGGACGAGGTGCGGCAACAGGCGAAATGGGCAGAAACCGCGCGTGCATTGGTGTCGGAGGCGGAGTCGCTTCGCGAGCGCCGGAGCGTGCTGACGGCGATGGCCGCTGAACCCATCGTTTCCATTCATTCGTTGTTGGAAACGTCGTTGAGCGAGTTTCCGCCTGATGATGTGCGAAACATGCAAACGCCCGCAGCGGTCGGGTGGAGCCAGCAACGCAAAGCCCTGTCGTTTCAGGATGTGCCCTTGCCGGCGTTGATGCGCTTTGTACGCGTTGCAGAAAAAACAGATCCGCCTTGGCGCCTGGAAAAAATACGTATCAGTGCATCGGCGTCAAAGCCCGGCTACGCGAATGTTGTCCTCGAAATGTCCAGCATTTCGAAAAAATGATCAGGCGTGGCTTGCCAGCATCTCGCGCGCGTGTTGAAGCGTCACTTGCGTGAGGTCGCGTCCACCTAGCATACGTGCCACTTCTTCTTCGCGCTCTTCCGCGGCGACGACATGAACGTCGGTCTGCGTACGCTTGTCTTTCACGGCCTTGGTGACCACAAGGTGGTGATTGCCGCATACTGCCACCTGCGGCAGATGCGTAATACATAACACTTGATGACGCGCTGCGACCGCTTTCATTTTCTGGCCAACAGCGTTTCCGATTTCGCCGCCCACATTGGCGTCGATTTCATCAAACACCAGAACAGGGATGCGGTCGTGTCGCGCCAAAACCGATTTAATCGCCAACATGACGCGCGAAATTTCACCACTCGAAGCGATCAAGC
>JBLHHU010000198.1:0-6541 GCA_047615735.1 Kiritimatiellia bacterium
ATAATAGTAAACATTACGTAAGGCCTACGCCAAGGGAGCGACATTTGAACGTGAAGAAAAAACTAACATCGATGCTCATGCTTTCAGTCCTGGTCCTGCCAGGACGCTCGATCGCGCAAAGCGGAACCTGGACCACGAATGCTGCCGGATCTTGGACAAACACCACCAACTGGAGTGCTGGAACCATCGCCGACGGAAGTGGCCAGACGGCTGATTTCAGTACCATCGACATCACCGATGACCGCACGGTCAGCATCGATTCATTTCGCACCATAGGTCATCTCACCTTCGGCGACACCGACACCGATTCAGCGGCAGGATGGATTTTGGATCGAACGACCACAAACACGCTGACCCTCTCCGGCGGCACGATCACGGTCACGGCCCTCGGCGTCGGAAAAGAAGTAGACCTAAAGGTCCCACTAGCCGGCACCAGCGACATCACAGTAAAAGGCGGCGGCGCATTGCGCTTCTCCGCGACGAACACCATTTCCGGGCACATGAACATTGGGACCACGGATGATGGCAATACGGTCACGTTTGATATGACGGGCCATATCGTCCCCTCCCCGGGCAGAGACCTGAGGGTTGGAAACAATTTTAGTCACAATTCCTTAACCGTGGGTCCCGGATGCGTGGCCAACTGGCGGGCTGGCGCCACGTTGGGTAGCGGCGCAGGCGGCAACTCCAACACACTCATCGTCACCGGTTCGGGCGCCCAAGTTATCGTCGACAACAACGGCGGCTCCCAGTTCAACGTCGGCGTTTCTGGCGCCGTTGGTAATCGTGTCGAGATCCGTGCAGGTGGCGATATTCGACCTCAAAAATTTGTCATCGGACGATCAGGAGGCTCCGACAATAGCGTCTTAATTACAGGCCCAGGTTCCGTTGCCCGTGCCGGGGCAGGCAATCAAGGCCGCGTGCATGTGGGCACAGGCACTGGGTCCTCTAAAAACAGCATTACGATCGAAAACGGTGGACATTTGCTGTGTGAGACTGGGGACCACAATAAATCAGGCGGATCCATCGGCGACCGCGATGGTGCCAACGACAACTACATCCTGGTGGAGACCAACGGCACTTTTTCATTTATTCGTAACGTCGCAGACGGGCGTCCTTTTGTGATCGGCGCGTATAACGGGGTCGATGGCGATAATGGACAGGAATTCCCTGTCGACTCGACAGCCAACGGCAATCACTTGGATATTGCAGGCGGCGGAAGCTTTGTGACATTGAATGCATCGGTGTACGTAATGGGCACAAATTCAGCCATCAATCTGGGCGATGGTGAGGGCATAGGCCATGCAAGCGTCCATAGGACCCCAGCAATTTGGCGCGATGTCGCCTATACTGCGGGAATCAATCTCTACAAGACGGATGCGCGTTTGAATTTCAACAGCGGCCGACTGACCGCTTTAGTGGATGGAGAGATGGTGTCCGGCCCCGGCGTGGTCAGCAATGCTGGACCGGCATATGTCTCGACGGAATTTCCGTCCTCATCAATCGATAGCGTCGTCACCGGCAGCGGCGACCTGATCAAAGAAGGTAGCGGTGTGTTGGCGCTTTCCGCCACGAACACCCACAGCGGAAACGTGATCGTGAGCGAAGGTACACTCCGCCTCACGCAAGACCGTTCGTTGTCAGCACTGGCCTCGCTCCACATCGCAACAGGAACGATGGTCGACCTTGCATTCACAGGGAAAGACATCATTAAAAACCTCTACATAGACGGCAACGAGATGCCGAACGGACGCTATGGTCAGTTGCGACTTCCCATGGCACTGAGCGGAACTGGATTCCTCGACGTCACAGGCGGCGAAGATCCCGCCGGATTCGTATATATCATACGCTAGTCAGGGGCAGTGAACGGTGACCTCCCCCTCCTAATCATAACCTTAATCCTCCCCCAGCAGTGTACGGGCTTGCCCTTCGTGACCATTGTGTCCTTCGTGGTGAAATTTTCACACCCTTCTCCTTCGCCTATAATTGAGACGCTTATCGATTAAACCGAGAATATCGCTACACTGTTCATCCGCGTGTCCAATGCATGCATCCGAATCGACAATCATCCCAGGCGGCGCAGCCGCACGCGAACGACAGAATAAGAGGTAAACCAGTGAGAATGCTTTCCAAAACCTTCATGGCCGATCTAAAGACCGGGATACTAAAAGACATCCTTGATGTTGTCCGGCAGGATCAAACGCTTGATTTCCAGATCCGCAACAATCAGGTTCACATCTATTACGACGGTGGCAAAATACTGGATCTCAAGCCAAAGAGCAGTAAAGGCTACTATGCAAGTTTCGACGAAAACTACTGCGTGCTCAAGAAACACACGCCCGACGATCTCAAGAACAAGGTTCATCTACAAGGCAGGCCAGAACTGCCAAATCATATTATGACCAAGGCGGATGGTCAGAAATGGGCGCAATCCATAGCACCGCTGAAAACAATAATGAATGCGTGGTTTGTGGAGCATCCCAAAATCGAGCGAAAGCATCAGCAGCTTCTCATCGCCCAGAACAACAAACTTGCAGAATCCGACAAAACAGACTTCTTCATTATCGACACTGAATACACACGCCACCCTGCCCGATTCGACATGGTCGGTATGTCATGGCCAACGGACGCAACTGAAGACAAGCCGCGATTAGCGTTCATCGAATTAAAAGTGGGTGACAACGCTCTCAGATCATCGTCCACCAAGACCGGTGTCGGCACCGCAAGAACGATACCTGGCATCGTGAAGCATTTGGACGACTTCACTCAGTTCATAACGCCCGATAATTACGCGAGCGTCAAAAGAGAGATGATCACGGTTCTCAAGCAGAAAATTGAATTAGATGTATTGTGCGATAACGAAAAGCGACGCCGAATTGGCACACCCGAGACGTTCTCCGACCAAGCGCCTCAGTTCATCTTGCTGTTCGCCAATCACAATCCCAAGAGCACCATCCTTGAGAACGAGCTGCAAAACATCAGTGACTCAGAAAAGTTCGAGCTAAAAATTGCCTTACTCAAATACAAACGCTACAGCCTGACCCACAAAACCATGTTCACCCTTTCCGACGCAAAAGAAGAAATCTCCCGCCGCCACCGCTGCGCCGCAACAGACAAGACCTGACGATACGACTCGGCCCTGGTCCTAAGAATTTCACAGGAGGTAGCGGAGGAAACAGAGAACAGCCGAGGAACATCCAAAACCGGCGGAGCCCGCCGGCAGCAGTCGTTGAGCCTTCGTACCCTTCCTTGTTAATCTCCCCCTCGTCTTTACCTTTGTCTTCCCTCCTCCCTCTGACCTCCGTTTCCTCTGTGATCTCAAGCGTAGCGGGTGTGAAATTCTTTCTTAGCCCTCACTCCTAACGAGCCTTTTTTGAATCTCCGTCAAATCAGCTACCCGCTAACGAGCGCATGACGGCCAGTGCCACAGGAAGTTCTATTTTCGGATCCGCATATTTAGCCTCAATCGAGATCCTGCCAGTGTACCGCGCTTCTGCCAAAGCAGTGAAAAACGGGGAAAAGTCAGACGGTTCAACGCCAGGGGCCAGACGGTTGGGCATGGTGGCAATGTGCGCATGCGCAATGATGCCTCCGTGCGCGACAATAGCCTCATACGAATCATTGTCATGCATCAGATGGTATGCATCCACCAAGAGCTGGATTGCGGGATGCGCAACGTCGTTGACGAGCCCTGCGCACTCGTCAACGGTCGTAAGTATGTTGCACTCTGCCGTGTTCAAATGCTCGACAACAACCGTCACACCATGCTCATGGGCCAACGGTGCCACCAAACCGCAGAAAGCCACAAGCTGATCGTGGGCCCTGCGAGGATCGAATCCCGCCGGGACACGTCGCGCGTCCCCCGAACCGAAAACAACGACCTGCACACCGGCCCGCTCAGCCCGTTGCATGGTTGTCGTGACGAATGCCTGCAACGCCGGGATATCCACATCCGGCCCGGTGATCTTCAGATCGCCGGGCACGAAGCCGTTGGCGACCGGATAAGGCAGTTCCGCCGCACGCAAACTTTCGAGTGACAAACAAAACACGTCCTCTGATTTACGGGGCATCAACAGATCTGCGACCGTCGTCTCGGCATAATCATATGATTCACGCGCAGCAACCGCTGCGACACTCAAATCGCCACACATGCCAAATTGCATCCTGCATCTCCTTAATCTTCACCCTCGTCTTTACCTTAATCTTTACCCTTGTCTCGCCGTTCCCCTCTGACCCCCGTGACCTCAATCCCGCTCCGCGGGAGGGCGGTAATTTCTTCATTCCTCACTCATCTGGAAAACCCTGACATACTCCACTTCGTAGCGCGTCGGGAAAGCCGTCTTCGACGGATCACCACCGGCATCGCCCCCGATGGCCAGGTTGATCAACAGGTAGTGAGGCTGCCGGAACGGATTCTTCGGGCCTCGGTCCGTTGGGTTAATGGTCTTGGTCACGTCAATCGTGTTGAGCAGCTGATCATCGACATACAAACGGATGCTGTTGCTGTCCCAGTCCATTCGCCAGACATGGAAGCGCGCATCCCAATCCGACGATGCGAACGACGTCACAGGCGTCTTGCTTGTATCCCACGTCGGATTCCAGCGCACCTTGCTGCCCCAGCATGCGTTGGCCAGAATGTTCCCGCCAAAGTACTCCATGAGGTCAATTTCGCCACGGCTTGGCCACTCGCCAGCGACGCCCAGAAACCAGAACGCCGGCCAGAGCCCGTCTTGTGCCGTAATCTTCGCCTTCACTTCGAATCGTCCATACTGCCACTGATGCAAGCCCTCCGTTACAAGACACGCCGATGTGTATTCGATGTGCGACCTGTTCTCTTTCCAGTCCGTGCTGCCCGCCTTATACACTGGGTTTGGCGTACGCTCTCGGCGTCCTTCAATGATGAGTCGCCCGTCCTTGCAGACCGCATTCTCCGCTTGATACCACTGCAGCTCCCTGTTGCGAACAAAACCGCGCTCGTAGGTCCATTTCTGAGGATCGGGCTTGCCGTCCGCCTCGAACTCATCTGACCAGACAAGACGATACACCTCCGCTGCCCGCGAGGTCGCCGGAAGTAGCACCAACAGAACAGCGGCCGCAGCGCATGAGGTGGCAAAAAGATGCTTCATTACTTCCTCCAAACATTCCGAACACAGCGCGTCACCCGCAAAGCGGTCATCGCTTTAAGGTTATGCGACAATTTGAGCACGATATCGTTCAAATGTTACAGGTTAAGCGGCTGTTTAACAAGGGGCTCGACGGAGTCTCGTACTCCATTGAGACGCATTGGCTTCCTGTCACTCCCTGGAGTTCGAGACTACGTCGAGCCCCTATAGTAAAACCACCTAAGAATTTCACAGAAGGAAACGAAGGGAACAAAGAGCAGCCAACGAACAGCCACTTAAGAATTCCACAGGAGGTAGCCGAGCAAACAGAGGACAGACGAGGAACAACCAAACCCTGTGGTGTTTCCTGACCCCTGACTACTGGCCCCCACCCCCCATTGCCGCAACGGCAGCAGGGAAGCATTGGGCCACATCCCCTTCGATTCTCAGAGAGACCGATGGATGCGAGTCGTGCTCGGTGGGACCGCGATTGATGATGACATAGGGCGTTCCGCGTTCCGCGGCGTTCAGCGGGATTGAAGCGGCGGGGTAGACCGACAAGGTCGAGCCTAGGGAAAGCACGAGATCGGCATTTTCGGCTGCCTTTTCAGCGCTCTCGATATCGCCACGGCGAAGTTGCTGTCCAAAGCTGATTGTCGCAATTTTCAAAAAGCCTCCACAGGCTTCACACAGGGGGGCTTTCTGATGTTTTTGAAAATACGTAAAATGCGGTTCGGGTTCACTGCGTGCAAAGCAAGACTGACATTCAACTGCGGCATTGGTGCCATGCAGTTCAATCAGGCGCTCAGGGGATGTGCCGGCACGTTGATGCAAGCCGTCGATATTCTGCGTGACCAGCATGCAAAGTTTACCAGCCGATTCAAGCGCGGCGATGGCATCGTGAACCGCGTTCGGTTTCGCATCTCGAAAGGCCTTCGCGGCATCGAGCTTGTAGTCCCAATGTTCAATGCGAGCCGTTTCCGAGCGCATGAAATCCTGGTAGTAGACCGGTTGGCGGGTTTTCCACACACCGTTGGGTCCTCGAAAATCCGGGATGCCGCTACCCGTCGATATCCCCGCCCCGGTAAAAACAAGAATGCGATCCGCCAACCGCAAATACGCCTCGAGCTGATCCTGTAGATTCGTAGGCATGTCGTAATGCTAACAGCTAAAACACAAAACATTCAACATTTGCAGTTCGTGTCGTAAAAGCCGGAGCATCCCCCCCTTCGTCTCCCCCTCCTAGTCTTAATCATAATCTATCCCCCGCCCCCTGACTCCTGACCCCTATTTCCCTGGAGCGCGAGACTCCGACGAGATTCCGTTACCAACATCCAATTAAGAACTGCACAGGAGGCAGCATCCTCCTTCGCGCTACGCGGCTACGGCGGGACATGAAGGAAACTGAGGACAGCCGAGGAACAGCCTAAACCATTTAC
>JBLHHU010000199.1:0-6498 GCA_047615735.1 Kiritimatiellia bacterium
GGGCACGGTCTTCGTCGACAGTTCCGCTACGGCCCTGACACTCAGCGGCCTGATCGAGGGCGATGGCCTGAACAAAGCCGGAGCTGGCACGCTCGTACTGGCCAACGCCAACACTTACGACGGACCCACGCGCGTCACGGGCGGCGCCCTGCAAATCTCCAGCGACGCCAATCTGGGCACCGCCCCGGGCGCCTATCGCGCAGCGGACATTACGCTTGATCAAAGCGCTACACTTGCGCTGAACGCCGATTTTGCACTCAACGCGAACCGCGGCATTGTGCTGGGCACCAACGGTGTTCAAACTATCACCAGTACCGGCGGCGGCGCTATTCCCCTACCCGGCGGGATCAGCGGAGAAGGCAGCGTTGCTTTTCTGGGATCGCCCGGTCAGCTCAGCCTGGCTCACACCAACACCTACACGGGCGAGACACGCGTGCGCGGCATCACGCGTCTGATCCCCGGAGGCGAAGCCGCCTTTCAATTCAGCACCCTCACGGAGGCGCCGGGGGGCTCGATATTTGCGTACCCGGCCCCGGGCTCTGCGCTTTTCGGCGGGCTGGCCGGGCGGTTCGACCTGGCGCTACAAACAGTTTCCGGCGGCCCCGCTCCTGTCGCCTTGAGCGTCGGCAACAACAACCGCAGCACGACCTTTGCCGGGGTGCTCAGCGGTGTGGGCTCGCTGGAGAAAATTGGCAGTGGTAGATTGACACTCTCGGGACACAATAGTTATTCAGGCCCCACGATGGTTAGTGCAGGAACGCTCACGGGCCAGACGGACGCGAGTTGTTCCAACACGATTGTGACGGTTGGCTCCGGCGCGGCCGGCGGCGTGCACGTCATCTCCCCGGACACTCACTGGACCTGCGCGGGTCTGACCTATGCAGCAGGGACCTCCGCCGCGGATTTCTATTTCGAAGATGAGCTGGGCACCGCCACCGCCCCGCTGCATGTCGCTGGAAACCTGGCGTTCAACGGCACGCTCAATGTCGGCGTGGGTCCGGCCACGCGCATCATTCCTTCCGGCACCTATCCCCTATGGTCCTATACCGGCATCCTTGGCGGGACATCGCCCGCCGCGCCAACCACACTGCCGCCCGGATTGGTGGCGACGATCAACCACAATGTCACCAACAAAACCCTCGACCTGGTGGTCTCCAAAGGAAATGAAGTCACCTGGGGGGTCGGTAATGGTGTCTGGGACATCGACACCACGGCCAACTGGAGCGACCCCGGCGACGCCGTACTGACCTATGCTGACGGCGAGGCTGTTCGTTTTGATGACAGCGCCAGCGGCGGGTCAGACATCCAGGTCACCGTGGACGTGAACGTGAGTCCGTTGCGTATCAGCGTGGACAACGACACCAAGGATTACACATTGACGGGCAGTGGGAGCATTGGCGCTGCCGCCACGGCATTGATCAAGCAGGGCGCAGGCAGGCTGACGATCGAAACCCCGACAACCTATGGAGGGGGCACAACGCTATCGGGCGGCACCCTCGCCCTTGCGGGTGTGGGCCGACTCTCAGATACCGGCGCTCTGTCTGTTCACAATGGCAGTACCTTCGACATTGGCACGGTCAGCGACACGATAGGACGTTTGACACTCACTCATGGCCACATCACAGGCACGCTAGGCACCTTGATCTCGCCGCAATACACGATATCCAATACGGGCGGCGTTTCCAGCGTGAGTGCCATTCTGGCAGGCGCCTCATCACTCGATAAATCGGGCGCGGGCACCTTGATTCTCAGTCGGACCAACAGTTACAGCGGAGCCACGACGATCATAGACGGGGTGGTCAGCGTCACGGCCCTGGCCAACGGGGGCAGTCCCAGCGGCATTGGCCGGTCGGGCAAATCTGCGGTCAATCTCATTCTCAATGGAGGCACACTGCGTTATACGGGCGATAGCGTCACGACCGATCGCGACATGGTCCTGATCGATGGCAGCGTGAATACGATCGACGTTGCAAAGCAGGGCACATCCCTGGTCCTGTCGGGCACCAGTGCCGCCACCAGCGGCGCGCTGATCAAAGCCGGCAGCGGCACGCTGGTTCTGCTGGGCAACCATGCTTATAGCGGCGGCACGACGATTGATGGCGGCGAGCTGCAGATAGGCGACGGAGGAGCGGTCGGCACGATGGGCTCGGGGCCACTCGTCAACAATGCCGCCCTGATCTTTGACCGCTCAGATAATGCCTACAATTTGAGTGAAGCCATTCAGGGCACCGGGTCGATCGTCAAACGCGGCAGCGGCATCGTAACGCTCAGTAAGACGAACATTTACGCGGGCAGCACGACAATAGAGAGCGGCACGCTCAGGATCACCGGGGCCAATCTGCCCACCACGACCAGGCTCGATATCGAAATCGGCGCAACGGTTGACCTCAACTACGACGGCATCAACGAAGTCGCATACTTGGTCTTTGACGGGGAAAGTCAGTTCGCGGGGACCTGGGGCCGCAGCGGTTCAGGGGCTGAGTACATCAATGACACCTACCTGAGTGAACGCGGGCTCCTGCTTGTCCGTCACATGTTCTCCCGCGACGGCGCGATGCTGATCCTTCGCTAGCGAGGCTCATCGCCCCGCCGCACAAACCCTGGCAACGTGGGCTCAACGAAATGACCAATGGGCTGATTCGAGAATTTTCCCCAAGGGCATGCCCTTGGGGAAGCTCTCCGCTCGAGACGTCACCACTGTTATGCAGTCACTTAACAATCGCCCAAGGAAGTCATTGAACGACAGGACTCCCAATGCGATATTCTACGCGGACGTTGCACTTAGAATGTGAAGCTGCCCCCGATTAAAATGGGGCTGACCCCGATACTGCTTGCGTAAACGCCCCCATCCAACGGGGCGTTTACGCATAGATTTCGCCAGGGAGAAATCTCCCAGCGAGAACTCGCACTGATGGTCTGTCCCTCAGGGTTTTTGAAGGCCTACAACTGATCGGGATGAGTAAAAGTACTAGGAAAGCAGGAGGTTTAGGTCGTCGGCGGTGAGTTGGGAGACCAAGCTGTTGGCTTGCGTGATGATGGCATCGGCGAGACCGCGTTTGCGTTCCTGGAGCTCAAGAATCTTTTCTTCGACCGTGTCTTTGGCGACGAGGCGATAGGCGAATACGTGGCGCTCTTGGCCAATGCGATGTGCGCGGTCAATCGCCTGAGCTTCGACGGCAGGGTTCCACCAAGGGTCAAGTAGTATGACATAATCGGCTGCGGTAAGATTAAGTCCGACGCCGCCTGCTTTGAGACTGATCAGAAAAACAGGACAGTCCGGATCTTCTTGAAATTCGCGCACGCGTGCCTGTCTATCGCGTGTGCGCCCGTCCAGGTAAGTGTAGGGCGTGCCTGCGGCATCGAGTCTCTGTCGCACGAGGGCCAAAAACTTTGTGAACTGGGAGAAAATCAAGACTTTGTGACCCGCAGGTACGATGTCCTCTAATAAACCCATCAGTACTGAAAGTTTACCGCTGTCCATGCCTTTGCGTGTGTCGTTAACGAGGCCAGGATGGCAGGCGGCCTGGCGCAGCCGTAGCAAGGCCTCAAGAACCATGATTTTCGATTTGGCTAGACCGGAATCAGCAATCTTTCCAGCAAGCGCGGCCTGATAGTAACTGCGCAGGTCGTTGTAGATGGCGCGTTGTTGCGCTGGCAATTCACACAATATGGTTTCTTCTGTTTTAGCGGGCAGCTCGGTAGCGACCTGTTCTTTGGTACGTCGCAGGATGAAGGGGCGCACCGCCTGTGCAACGAGAGCGCAGGCCTCTTCTGAGAGTGTCTTACGCGCGGTTGCATCCTTTAGCCAAGTGCCGCCACCGAGCATCCCTGGATTGAGAAACTCGAAAAGACTCCATAGTTCGCCTAGGTGGTTTTCGATTGGCGTGCCGCTCATGGCCAGTCGATGCGTCCCGTTCAGGAGACGTGCGGCTTTTGCCGTGGCCGAAGAGGCGTTTTTGATGGCTTGAGCTTCATCCAGAATTACATAATGGAAGCGCTGTTCTACCAACATCGTGATGTCGAGACGCATCGTGCTATAGGTCGTCAAAATCAAATCCGCGTCCTGAAATGCGTCGCGTGATTTTGCGCGCTCTTTGCCGTGATGCACCATGACGCGAAGCTTCGGGGTGAACCGCGCAGCCTCCTCGCACCAGTTAAAAATGAGTGACTTCGGAATGACGACCAATGAGGGATCGGTTCGGTTTTTCTGGTATACATCCAGTAGCAGAGCCAGCGCCTGTACGGTCTTGCCGAGACCCATGTCATCTGCCAGACAGCCACCCAGGTTGAGGTCGCGCAAATAATGCAACCAGCCAAGCCCTTCCTTTTGGTAGTCCCGCAGCGTGCCGATGAACGTCTTGTGCGGATCACACGCGGAAGGCGCCCTTTTCCGAATGTCAGCACGTGTTTTCTGCGCCTTCTTGTCCCAATTAACCCCAGGGCGCTCACCGAGCAGTGCATCGAGCAGGAAAACCTGGGGCATGTTGAGGCGTAAACCATCATCGGTCTGTTGGCCAAGTTTGGCGAGCATGGCCAGACGATCCGTGTCTTCGTCTTGTGCCAACACGCCCAAGCTGCCGTCTTTCATTTTAACAAAACCACTGCGTGCGGATAGAGCATGGAGAATGTCGGGCATCGATACGGCTTCACTGTCCGCGCCGTATGTGGCGGCGACGTCAAACCAATCCAAGCCTGATTTGACGGAAATGGAGACGCTGCCACGACGTACGGGCTTGCCTTCAATGTAGATGTGCCATCCCGCTTCCATCAGAGTGGGAATGCTGTGCAGAGCAGAGGCGGCGGGTGCGCTCCAATCATCCTCAAGGCCATGGGTGGAGAATGGATCGGGGGCGTAGCGCGTGAATCCGTGCTGTTTCAGTTCGGCATGGAAGGCGCGTTCTGCACCGATGTCGCGTGTGAGGATTTTTCGGTCTCGGGGAAAAGCGATCTGTGACTTGGGTTCGTCTTCCGAAATCTCCGTTTCGCCGTACAGGAACCTGAGCGCACCACGGAGTAATTTTGTCGAACGAATCGCGTCTTCTCGTAGGTAGAGTATCGCCTGGGGCGACACCTGCAGCTCTTCGTACTGAAGCGAGAGAGGAAGGCGCGTTTCCGGGTTGCCCGGTATCTCGTGAAAACGCTCAAGCCAGGTATCCGCCATGTCGGCGGGAACGTGAATCGAAGCGTCCTTGCGCAGCATAACAATCCACCCGAAGTTCACACCGTCGCCTAGGCGGGATATGGACTCCGGCCAGACGATGTATCCCGACGCCGTCAAGACGATGGGGTCTGAAAGCGGGCGGGAGGCCTCGCCGTTGACGAGTTCAGCTGTGACCGTGTAACCATCGTGCACCTCTTCGACCTTGATAACACATCGCCATGTTTCATCAAGGTCATCTTCGAGCGCAGGCGTGAGGGTTTCCGGCGCTCGGTCGCCTGTCGCCAAGTGGCAGCGTCCGGTCGCCAATACAGCTGCAAGCGTTGTGCTAATCATTTTCTCTGGCAACGGCTGGGCTTTGGTCGTCTGGCCAGAAAGAAAGGACCATCTGTCGGACGAAGCAGCTGCCGACACCAGCAATGCCACGGCGCTACGGTATGGCTCGTCGACGTCGTCCGGTAGATCGAGGCGCAATCCGGCGATTCGCGGTTTTCCTAACTGGCCATTCTTTTTGTAGGTTCTGGTGACTATTTGCACGACAAAGTCACCCACCTGCAGCCGATCTGCGTCGATTAAGAAGCGGACCTCCTCAAGCTTGTCAGCGCTGAATTGCGCGTCAGGCGTTCCCGTGGGTGCATAGTCGGCGAGCCTGCGAAAGTGTGTATCCCATGTCGGGGGTGCTTGCCTGTTTTCTTGGTAGTGCTCTCCCCGCAACTCGAAGAATGCGTCCGTGGCATGGCCTTCGGCGTCCTCGCTGATCGTGTCCAGCTCCAGCAGTACAGCCCAAAGGTGTTTACATGCTGTCGTTTTCCTGAAGTGCGGGCAACTGCAGTATGCACGAATCTCCTCTTCTGGATTCTTTAGAAGTTCGACCTCGTAGAGGCGAGAGCCGCGTACAGTCGCGCGAACCTCCTCGTCGTTGACCGCCTCAATTTCAACACGTCCCTGGCGCAGGTAGGATTGGCCGCGTTGACGAATGTTTGCGGGAAAATTCTCTCGAAATAGAGTCGTTAGGTTCATAGAGAAGCGAATTCTGCACGAACACGAATCAAAATCAAGAGTTACCCACTGAGTTAATCGCCGATCAATTGAATTTTTCGCCCCATTCGTGCCAAAAATTACGGCTCACGCATGTGAAAACCACGCCTTTTTCGATAGTCTTTCGCCATGCAATCCATTCGGGTCGGACCACGTCGGGTCGGGTTCGGGTCGGGTCGGGTCGGGTCGGACCACAGGTTTACATAGAGCGCCAACAACTTACGACTGTGACTTCATACATACAGCCCGTATGGGCCGATTCTAGTGCTCGATTTTCGTTCCATATTTAGCGCGTTCTTCTC
>JBLHHU010000200.1:0-6453 GCA_047615735.1 Kiritimatiellia bacterium
GCATACGGGACACATAGATAAAATAACACTGAATCACGGCAGTGGCTGTGCTATCACTATTGAAGCAAAGGACATCAGGACTTATGAAGAATGAATTCGTCGCGCGTCAGCGCGACAGCGGAAAGCCGTTAATTGAATTTCTGGCCTACCAATTAAATTGCTCCAACAACAAGGCTAAGGCTGTTTTGGACAGCCGATCGGTCACAATCAACGGACGCCGCGTCTGGATGGCCCGTCACAAGCTCAAACCAGGCGATAAGATCTTGGTCGTCAGCGCCGATGAACGCACAACCACAAAAATACGTGTTCTGTTAAAAGGCGCCAACTACATCATCGTCAACAAGCCTCCGCGGCAACTCACCCAAGGCCCCAAAAGCGTCGAAACCACACTGCGAGAACAGCTCGAAAACCCTGCGCTACGCGCTGCGCATCGCCTCGACAGAGACACATCCGGCTGCCTTATTTTCGCCAAGTCGGATGCCGCAGGCGATGCAATACGAAAGGTGTTTTACCGTCGCGATGTGCTCAAGAAGTACGAAGCCATCGTGCTGGGGCACTTGCCGAAAGTTCAGCGAACGATCAAGGCGGACATCGACGGTCTTGATGCCGTGACGCATTACCGAGTGATTCGCTCCAATCAGGAAGCCTCGTACATCAGGGTCCGCATCGAGACGGGACGCACGCACCAGATTCGAAAACATTTTGCAGACATGAAACATCCTGTCCTCGGCGACAAGGCGTACTTTCTTCGAAAAATGTCAGACCCCCGCCTGCTCGGTCTCGGCCGACAAATGCTGCATGCGAACTACCTGGCGTTTGTGGATCCGCTTGACAAGCGTCAGATCGAGGTCAACGCGCCTTTACCAAAAGACTTCCGCGATTGTCTAAAAGCCTTCAAGCTTGGATAGTTCGGTTCCGTGATGCGATGGGGCGGGAATTGACCCGTGCGTACAGTGACGTCGAGCCCATCAGACCACAATCGGACAGGGCGCGATTAAGTGCGATGGCGGTAGGTAATACGCGCCTTGGTCAGATCGTAAGGCGACATCTGAAGGGTCACCTTGTCACCCGTCGTGATGCGAATGAAATTCTTACGCATTTTGCCGGAAATATGGGCGAGCACTTCGTGTCCATTTTCAAGACGCACGTTGTACATCGTCGCAGGTAAAACCTTAACGACAACGCCGTTTAATTCAATTGAATCATCTTTGGGCAAATCAAAACTCCTATTGTGTATCCGGCCAAAGTAATACGCAGTGCGAATGAATGCAAGCGCTTAACGGAAAGAGCGCCGAATATTATGCATCATCGCTGTAAGCGTTCGTGATGATGACGTCAGGGAAGGCCGCTTCGATCGCGTCCTGCGACGCGTGAAGAAAGAGCAGCTTTACGTTGGGCCCGGCATCCATGGTGCAATAGACATTGAGTCCATCGTCGCGCAGTTGCCGAACACGGGCGATCGTTGCCACGGTCTCAGGTGACCAATAAATCACACCGGGCCGGGCCGCGAACATGGTGGCATGCATCGCCATCGCGTTCCCTTCAACCGCCTGCCCCAAGCACGCAAAAGAACGCTCCGTAATGGCCGCTTTGATCGTTGCCAAATCGCTCGCAACCGTTTCCGGCCATGCACGGTACAACGGCGACGTATCAACGGTATGTTGCATCGCCTGTCGTGACCCGACGGGTTTGGCTTTATCCGTTAGCACCAACAATCCAATGCGCAGGTCCGGCCATTGATCAGGCAGAGGGGTCGCAAAAGAATCCATGCCGTCAGCGGACGTGCCCACGTTCCACTCCACCAAACCATCATACACGGACCGACATGCACTTCCACTTCCCAGCCGAGCCAGAATCGACAAGGCCTGCGGTGACAACCCCCACCCCATCAAGGTGTCCAACCCGCGCACGGTAGCGGCAAAGCCTGATGCCGATGAGGCGAAGCCTGCTGCGGTTGGAATGGTGTTTCGTGTTTCGATGTTGAAATAGAGGCCTGCTCGAAACAGATCCAGATACGCTGAGAGCATTCGTACGAAAGCGGTTTCGGAAGACAAAGCAACACCGTTGTGGGTGACGCGGTCTGTTGCTGCGTCCGCAAGACGTGACATTCGAAGATGCGACCCATAACTACCCAAGGACAAGGAAAGTGAACCTGTTACCGGCAAGTTTAGTTCAGAACAACGCTTGCCCCAGTATTTACATAGGGCGATGTTCGCAGGTGCGTAAACCTCGCTGGATTCGACAGGGCAATCCGATGCGTCAGCCAAGAGCTGCGCAACCACATCTGCACGCGTTATACGCATAACATCTCCCCTGAAACGCCATTCGGCGAAAGCTGTACAGAAACGCGATCTTCACGAAGGACGTCATCAGACACTTGGCCCAGCGCGACAACACAATCACCTAAACCTGAACCGGAAATTTTGGCACCCAAAACACCCTCGGCACGGACAAGTGTGTCGAGCATGCCACGTAATCGATCATTGCTAACGCCAATCGCCTCCATAAGTCGCTGTCCCTGCGTCATCAATTGCCCCAGCTGAATCCAATCCTGACGTTCGAGCGCCGACTCCGCGTTGACGCTAAGGGCGTCCATTTTCGCAAACAAAGCCTCGTAGTGATCTGGCTCTGATGCCGCTCGAGCGTCAACCTCGGCGACCACTTCCACGGTGGGACGCTTGGCTCCGGAATAGAACACGGCCAGAGGAGGCACAGCGGCATAGCGACGCATGACGCAGGGAGCGACTCGATAGGCCACACATCCGCCCGCAACACTTGCGGCCACATCGGCTCCGGAACCGCGCCCTTGCACCACTTGAATCACCTTCAGCGAAGCCTGTTGCAGCGACAGCGGGTCTTCCGTCCGCCCCTGCGCAAGCGCCAGGCCATGCATCAACGCGACCACAACCGCAGCCGAAGACCCTAAGCCCACTGTTGTGGGTAGTTCGGAACGGATGCGCACCGTTACGCCGCCTTCATTCGCAGGTTCAAAGCGCTCACGTATACATTGCGCGACAAAGCGCAACGGACCCGTCGTTGGCAGATCTTCGAATGCAAAAGAGCCCTTTTGTAATGCAGAGTCGATCACACAAACGCGTTCATGATTTGGCTGTATTTCCACCGTCAATCGGTGGTCAATGGCGGCGCAAATGGCAAGATGATTGCGCAGAACGGCATGTTCACCCATCAACATCAGGCTGCCTGGAGCAGAACTGGATACGGGTTTGATTCTCATTCAAGCGGCTCAACTCTTTGAACGCGATGTATCGCGCGCGGCCGTGTCCGTCCGCGAGGTCGCATCAATCGACGATTCGCGCGCCGAGCGGCTCGCCACGAACAGCAACAATTTCATAACCAAAGGCTTTGCAGATTGCCTCAGGCGGCGTTTCCGAAACGACGAGTACGATGCCGCCGGCGTCTCCACCAACGGCTCCTGCACCACAAATTTTTGCAGCCCCACCATCGGCTTCAACCGCACTGACAAAGTTCTGAACAGCAGCGGGTACAACACCAATACGAACGAGAAGGCGATGATTGGCACGAATCGCACGCTGAATACCTTCGAGCTCCACGCCGCCGAGGGTCTGACTCATTTCTTCGGTGACGCCCTCGAAATCATCCCAAATTCCGCTTGTTGAAAATTCACTCTCAACGTGCGAGACGCATTCGCCCGTCGACGTCTCCGGTATGCCGGTTTGAACAAGAAACATAGGCCAGCGCGGTAACGCCAACTGTGTCGCTTCACCCTCTTGAAAGCGGGCACAGCCTCCATAAAGAGAAATGTAAGAATCCACTCCGCTGGCACGTCCATGCTGTAGATTTTCGGCTTCGAGGCTATAGCGGTAGTGCCAGTCGGGTTTAAAATCGACCCGAAAGTAATGGCCGACGGCGCGTAATTCGCTCAATACGGTGGCGGCAGAGGAGCCCATTCCACATCCCATAGGGATATTCGAGACCATACGAACATTTAGACCGTGCTCGAGCTTCTCATGCAAACCATCCAGCACCATGATGAACGCGTATTGAAAAAGATCGACCGGTTTCAACAGCACATCACGAATACCCAGCGTACCATCTAGAAATTGCCGATAACTGTCACCGACGCGCTTCGACAGGTCGTTCAGCGCCCGGTATGTGAATGATTCTGAGTAGTCTAAATTATCGAGATCGAAGGAAACGAGAGGCGAAGTTGTCGGCCCAACAATGGTCTTGGCACTTCGATCAATCGCCATAGCAATGGCCGGGCGTCCGTATACAACGGAGTGCTCGCCGCTCAGAATCAGCTTTCCGGGCGCAATGGCCTTCATTCGACTTCCTCGTAATGACGCTTGTGATCGCTGACACCGCCGAACCGAAAGGGTCCGGTTCTATACTGCGCAAACACATACTCCCAGCCGTCTTGTGGCACCTTCAAGTTGAAGATGTCTTCGTAAGCTTGATACGACAATTCCAAGCGGTTGTCGAGCAAAGCCTTATGATTTTCAGCGAAGAGGTGATCCCGATAGCCGTCTTGTACGACACCACTAAAAAACTCACCCATGCAACCAGACCCATAACTGAAAAAACCGATACGTTTTCCCGCCAGATCGGTTTCACACGTATCTAACAAGCAAGCAAAGCCTTCGTAGAGCGAAGCTGTGTAACAATTTCCTGTTAAACGGTTGTAGCTCAGCGTGTCCGCCACTTTTTTATCGATTTGCGCATCGCTGGGGCGTTTGACTCCGGCCGCCTTAAACAGCTGCGTCTGGGCTTTTCGGGCCATATTCGTAAAGGGCAAATGATAGCAAATTCGTACGAAATCGTCGATTTCGAGGCCCGTTTGTTCAACATAATGCGCCCAGGTCTGGGCAACGGTATTTAGGTAAATTTTTGCCGAATATTTGCCATCAACCAGAGCCTCGTCCCTATAGTTCGGGCGCCAGAAGTCCATGACATCTTCCGCGTGCAGGCCAGATGCGTCATCAAACATCAATAACCGGGGTGCGGCGTTCACGATCGCGGCCACAGCACCGCAACCCTGCGTCGGCTCGCCGGGGCTCCCTAGATCGTAACGTGCGATATCTGAACAGATCACAAGTGCATTCTCTTCTGGACGGCCCTCCATCAACGCGGCGGCAAACCGGAACGCCGCCGTTCCGCTGTAACAGGCCTCTTTCAACTCGACCACACGGCATCGTGGTGACAGTCCAAGCAATTTGTGAACAAAGAGTCCAGCGGCCTTGGATTGATCCACGCCGGATTCAGTCGCGAAGAGAAGCAATGACACGCTTGATTTATCGATCTTGTCGAGCAACGGCTTCGCCGCGCTAGCGGCCATGGTCACGACGTCTTCATCCGGAGGGGGAACAGCCATGCGCTCTTGTCCAAGTCCGACATGGAATTTTCCAACATCCACGCCGCGTTCTTTGGCCAGCGCTTCTAGAGGAAGAAAGTAGCGCGAGGTGTAGAAGCTGATCAGATCAATACCAGTCTTCATGGCTTGCGAAAGCCCTCATTTGACGCGTCGAGCAAGAGTGCGTCCTGACCCGAGATCTGCTCCACGCATGTCGCCCCCAACAAAAACATCGCCGTCCTAAATTGCTGCCGCAAGGTCTCGATGACACGAACAACGGCGTCCGCAGACTCCGCTGCCGGCGCCAGAAAGGGCCGCGCCATGCCACACAGCGATGCGCCAAGGACGACGGCCTTCGCCATGTCTAAACCATTGCGGATTCCGCCTGAAGCGATCAAGGACACGCGATCGCGATAGGACGCCAGATGACGAAGCGCAATCGGCGTTGGTATTCCCCAATCCTGGAAAACAGCACCGACGTCGCAGGTGACATTGTCGAAATCACGTTGCTGCTCAATTCGTGCCCAAGACGTCCCACCCGCGCCCGCGACATCGACGCAGTCGATGCCACACCGCAGGATCAGCTCAAGGTCGGCGGTCGAAACCCCTGCCCCAACCTCTTTAAGAATAACGGGCACCTCCAGCACGTTCACGAGTTCGGCGATTCGATCCGATAGGGCGCCGAAATTCGTATCGCCCTCGGCCTGAGCGGCCTCTTGAAGCGGATTCAGGTGCAGAAACAGACCATCGGCATCGAGCACAGAAATGGCCTCGCGGCACATGTCGTGCGTCAAACCGTAATTCAGTTGCACGGCACCCAGATTGGCGATTAGAACAGTCGACGGAGCGACATCGCGCAACTGAAAGCTTTCACGTGCACGCGGCTCTGAGAACATCACGCGCTGCGAACCGACCCCCATTGCCACCTGCGTCCGTTCCGCGGCTTCGGCGAGGTTGCGGTTAATCGTTACAATCTCATCATGATCGCCTCCGGTCATGGAGGAAATCAGCATAGGAAACGAGAGTTGCTTCCCAAGAAACGTTACCGAGCTATCGACGTCATCCAAATTGATGTCAGGCAAGGCCCGATGCGTCAGATGAACATCATCGAAATAGAACTT
>JBLHHU010000201.1:0-6448 GCA_047615735.1 Kiritimatiellia bacterium
GGCTTTCCGCTGTCGCGCTGACGCGCGACGAATTCATTCTTCATAAGTCCTGATGTCCTTTGCTTCAATAGTGATAGCACAGCCACTGCCGTGATTCAGTGTTATTTTATCTATGTGTCCCGTATGCATAGAAGAAAGCGGCCTAATTGTCCAAGGCGCGACGCCTGCAATTCTCATTGATTTATAGGACTATTATGGTACTTTGTGGGAACCTTTTCAGGGGATTATGACGACTCAAAATACAACTCGTACGGAGCCTTCGGTTTCCAGTGAGGACGCCCGGATTTCAGCAAATGAAGGGCGGCAGTTTCTCTTGTCGTCATTGTTGGACACCATTTCCGACCATATCTACTTCAAAGATGAAAACAGTCGTTTCCTTCTGATCAGTCGAAGTATGGCGTCCTTGTTCAATCTTGAGTCGCCTGATCTGGCGATTGGCAAAAGTGATGCTGATTTTTTCGCCAGCGAGCATGCCGCCCAAGCATTGCGCGACGAACAGCAGATCATGTCGTCCGGAAAAGGCCTTGTGAACCAGGTTGAGCGCGAAACTTGGCCGAATGGCTCTGTCAGTTGGGTATCGACGACCAAAATGCCAATTCTTGCTGAAAACGGAAAGCCTATAGGGTGTTTCGGTATTTCACGCGACATTACCGAGCAAGTGCAAGCCCAACTTGCGCTTCAGAAGAGCAGGGACCAGGTCTCAGCAATCCTGTCGAGCACGACAGACTGTTTTTTCGCCCTTGATCTCAAACAGTCGATTACCTACGCCAATCCAGCTGCAGAAGCACTGTTAAAGGTTCCGTCTGATGCGCTTCTTGGGCGCTGTGTCCTCGACGTTTTTTCTGAGGACATGGCGCAAACGTTGTCGGATGTGTTTGAGGACGCAATGTCCACGCGCGAAGTTTGCGAATGTGAAATCTATGACGAAGTCGGCGAGCGCTGGTTGGTGTTTCGTGCATTTCCATCTGAGTCGACGATATCGGTCTACTGTCATGACATTACGCTAAGCAAAGAGAAGCAGAAAGCTGACGACGCCCAAAAACGCGAACTGGAGGCACTGGTTATCGAGCGTACGTGCGAATTGACCGAGGCCAACTCCAATTTGAAGCGTGAGATCACTGAGCGACAGCGCGCTGAGGCGGCACTCGTCCAGACAGAACGGCTTGAGGCGATCAGTGTCATGGCCAGTGGAATGGCGGTGAACTTCGAGAATATTATCTCCGTCATTGCGAAATACGCGACGAGCATCCATGAGGCGTCCCCACCGGGCAGCCGTATTCATGGTGAATCCAAGCGCGTTTTGGAGGGGGTGCGCCGTGGCGGTGAGCTGACGCAGCGATTAATGGGGGTGGCGCAGTCTGATAAAGCGGTCGCTGCCAGTCCGCCTGAAATCGTCAATGTCGGTGCTGCGATTGAAAACGTGACGCGTTTACTTTCGGATTTGCTGCGCAAACAGAATGTGTCGATCCGGTTTAAGCGGGTCGAGAACATGCCTCACGTCTACGGGCACCACGATCAATTAAAAGATGTATTGCTAGAATTTATAATGAATGCTGCTGAAGCGATGGGCGCGTCGGGCGGGACCATCCGAATTGATGTTCAGGAGCGCTCTGTCGCGCACCCCAATACGAAGCGCAATCCGACGTCGACCTCGGGGGACTATGCGGTGATTCGTGTGCGTGATGACGGTGTTGGTATGAGCGCGGATGTTCTTACGCATATTTTTGAACCCTTTTATACGACCAAGAACGATATCACGTCACATGGTCTGGGGTTGGCCTTTGCGCGCGGCGCGATTCAGAGTATGGGGGGCTGGATTGAGGCGCGCAGCCGCGTGTCGAAAGGTTCGTCTTTCCGAATTTTTATGCCAAAGGCTGACCCACCTTCAAAACTTGCTGGCCGTGCCGGCGGTGAACATGTTTTGATTTTGCACCAGGCTGATCCGGACCGGGACATGATTGCGAATTGTCTCGGCGAAGCAGGCTTTGATGTTCGTGCGGACATCGAAGTCGATTCGGTACGCGCCGCTTTGAGCCCCAAGGCAGAACGTGTCGTCGACATGATCGTCATTGATGCGATGCATACTAGCGAAAATCTGAAGCGTTTTCTGGGCGAGATAAGCCAATCCCTTCCGCAGACAAAGATTCTTTTGGTGTCAGGCTTTTCGCGGGTTTTTATTGGACGTGAAGCTGGCGGAAGGGAGTGGTCGTTTCTTCAAAAGCCGTTTGATGCCAAAACGTTGCGTAAAAAGGTGGACGCCATGTTTACGCCTGGAGATGGTGCCTCGTGAGTGCTGAGTGTGCCTCTGTGGTTCCCGATGCCGCGTCCTTTATGTTGCGTTCTTCCGACGCAACGCAGGAGGGTAGCACGCTCTATCGCGTTTTGCTGTCGGCACCTTCCGCAGCAGCCGCCGAACTTGAACTTGGCTTTGAACTGCTCGAGTGGGACATGGTGAGTTGGGAGGATATCGACCAGGGTTGTGTCCGCTATGAAGCGTATTTTTCGAGAGCCGAACAAGCGCAAGCTTTTGCTGAGGCGCTGAAGGTGCAACTGGAAGTCTGGCAGCTGGCGTATGAAATGTCCGTCCATCTTGATGAGCTTGCCAACGATGATTGGCAGGAGCGTTGGAAGTCTCATTTTGATGTTTTGACGGTCACAAATCGCGTCGTCATTCGGCCGGCATGGTTGCCATATGAGGCCCGTCCTGGGCAATGTGTGGTCTCTCTTGAACCAGGTATGAGTTTTGGCACCGGGCAACATTTTACGACACATAGTTGTCTGACATTTATCGATCAGCTTGCTGTCAATGACGGCCGAATGTCGTTTTTGGATATTGGGTGCGGTTCCGGGATATTGGCAATCGCGGCGGCGAAACTTGGTTTCTCGCCCGTGCTGGCTGTGGACAATGATCCAATCTGTGTTGAAACAACGCGTGACAATGCCGAATACAATGACGTTGCTGATCATATCCGCGTCGCATTGAACGCGCCCGGTGACGCGCCGCTTACGGGCCGTTACGATGTTGTTGTCGCCAACATTCTGGCCAACGTTTTGATAGCAATGGCCGAGAAGATCACAGCGTGTGTACGTGAAGGCGTCGACGGTTCGCTTTTGCTGTCGGGGATCATGCTGGCGCAACGTGAGCGTGTCGAGCAGGCCTATTTGGTCGTGGGGTTCACGACGCTGCATCACTTGCAGGATGACGAGTGGTGCACATTGCTTATGCGTCGCGTATAGGCGAAGGACATTCGTCAAAACCAACAGGGGTAGAGAAATGAAGCATATCTTGTTGCTGTTATCAGGTTTGGGGTTGGTGTTGCAGGTTGCGACGGCCGAGGAAACGCGCGCGTTTACCATTTACCCGGTACTGACATCGGACGCTTCGGCCTTGATTGAGGTCGCGCAAAGCATCATCGGTGCGCAAGGTAAAGTTGTGCAGGATAAAGCGGGCGGACGCCTGATGATCTCGGCGACGCCGGAACAGCATGCGCAAATTGCAGAGTTATTCGGTGAACTGAATCGCCCGACACCAAATGTCCGTATCGAGATCGAAATCAGTGACAAGACTCAGGGCTCGGATAGTGGCGTCGGCGTGCATCCGTCGGGCAGGGTCGTTCTGACGCCGGACGATACGCGCTATAATATTGATTTGAAGGCACGGTTGAAAAATCAGTCGAGCCGGAAGACCAGCCAAACACGCCAGATCCTTATGGTCCAGAGTGGTCGTGAGGCTGTTTTGCAAGTGGGGGAAATTGCGCCGCACCTCGATTGGTTTGTGGTTCAGGGGAGACACCACGGTTGGATCGAAGCAGCAGTGCGTTTCGAGCGTGCAGGTGCATTTCTTCATTTCAAACCAACGGTGCTTGGCAATGGTTCACTGATAAAGGTTGAGGTCACCCCTGAATTGCGCGGGTTGAGCGGTGGAAAACTGCAGTCAGTACCGTTTGTTGAGATGACGACCGCGTTTACGGTGCGTCCTGGTCAGACAATCAACTTGGGGGGGCTGAATGAATCTGCCGAATTCTACAAGCGTTTCCTCGTGGGGGTTGATAAAGGAGGGGCGTCGCGTGCATTGAGCATTCGGGCAACGCCGCATATCGTGGACTTCGATTCGCCGAGCGTCACACCAGATCAAAATCCCAGACCATGGGCAGGTGGTCGGAAAAAGTGACTCGGGGCACCTCGAGGTTTCGGCTTGCGATCCCTTGGCTGTGCAGGATGAAGTCCAATTGGCGTTTAGGGGCCTTGCTGGGGAACGTGGGTTCGCGCGTCAGATTGGCCGTCTGTAGCTTGGTTGCGGCCATAAACAGCTCGATTTCAGTGTCCCCCCAGAGCGCGTTGAAATCGCCGGCAATGACAATTGGCTTGTCCGTGTCCTTAACCAGCTGATAGAGCTGCTGTAGCTGCGCGTGACGGGTTCTGAAATGCAATGCTAGATGGACGAGGAACACCACAACATCGTCCAGCTCAAGTTCGATGACTAATCGCTTCATACCTTGCTGGAAGTAGTGAAAACGCTCGTTGTGCACCGTTTCGTCTTTGGCCAGGAAGGCATTTCCTTGCATGCGAAAGACTGGAAGCTTACGAAAAGGGCTGGAATCGCCATATTTTGAGCGAAATACATGATAATGGCCCAAGGCGCCTGCAATTAACTCGGCCTGATTTCCATTGCGTGAGCGGAATGAGCCCTCGTCAACTTCCAGTAATCCGACAATGTCGGGTGATTTCGAGTAAATAAAGGGAATCATGGCCTCGAGATTTGCCTGCGTCTTGCGAAAATAGCCACTCCACGGAAACCAAAGGCGATCTCCGCCAGTACCGTATCTGATGTTGTAAATTAGAAGTCTCATATGGAGTCTCAGTGTGAGTTGAAAGGGGTTAGGAAAAAAGTTAAAACTTTTTCTTGCAGGTGTTAATTGAATAGCCTAAGTTGCGCGGCCCTTTAGAAATAGAGGCCACGAGACAAGGAGAGAGAGATGTTTGAAGAAAACGATGAAGTCGATGACTTCGAAATGTTAGACGGTCTGGACTTTCTTGGTTCAGAATCGATGGATGACACAGATGAAGATACCGACGAAAACACCAATGAATTCTCGGAATTCGGTGAATTTGAAACAGATGACGAAGTAGAACTTGAGGCTGACCTCTTGGTTTAGAACCAGATCAGCAAGTTCATTGCGGAGTTCAGGGCGCGTTCTAGTCGAACACAAAACGACTTAGAGCGCGCCCTTTTTCTTTGCCTTCTTCCAGCCCTGTTTGTTGCACCTTGTAGAGATGCGTGTCAACCGCGCACAGGGCGAGGCTGGGCGGGGGCGTTCCAAAATGTGACGACCTTGTTTGAAATCCAGTCCAAGTTGAGACATTATGGCCTGCGACGCGACCTCGTATAGAGACAAGATGACCCTTTTTTGTTTCTCGTGTCGAAATACTGTGTTACGTAAACCTTTAGTAGTGAATGATTTGTGTTTCATTTCTATTTCGAGTGGATGATGTGGCACGACCTTTGCTAATAGTGAGCTGTTGTTCGTTACAACCAAACAAAGGAGAATACAATGAACAAGAAAACAGCACATTTGGAAAATTCGGCCTGTTCGCCGGCACAGAAAGCTGCTCGGATTACGCTACGCCCCTTCGTTGCCATTCGGGAAGAGGCGCGTGAGTACGTCTTGAGTGCGGATGTTCCAGGCGTCGGGGAGAACGGCGTTAATGTGGTTGTCGAAGACGACCTGCTCACGTTGGAAGCATCAACGGATGTTTCTACTGGAGAGGATGCGGATCAGGGGTCAGGTCGCCTCTATCGGCACGTTGTGCGACTGAATGACCGGATTGATGCGGACGCTGTTCAGGGCAGCATTCGGAACGGTATTCTGGAGTTACGCCTGCCAAAGCGCCAAGAGCATGCGCCACGGCGCGTTGAGGTCAAAGCGGCTTAACCACTATCGATAGGAGAAGGACAGCATGCCCCGCCGACTCGGCGTGGGCATGTTTTGCCTTCTGGGGGAACGTTGGTTTCGGTTGCTAGCTATCCGCTTACATGTCCTTCGGATCTGTGCTAGTAACTTTTGTATGAACCATCGAATGGGCTTTTTTATTTTCCGTCACTGCCTTCAGGTGATCTGCCTGCTTACTTTGGCGCTTCCCTTTTGCGGATGCAGCAGCTCCGCGGAGAGCGGTTATCAGATGCATTCTGAGGGCATGGCGCCCACCATACCGTCGGGTACCTCGTTGCGCATTGATGAGGCCATCTACAAAACGGCTGCACCGAAGCGACACGATTTTGTCGCCTTCAGGCCTTCGTTTGTAGACCGAGACGTATTTGTGTTTCGAGTGGTTGCGCTTCCGGGTGAAGACGTGAAAATGACGCAGGCTGGGCTCTGGGTAAACGGTAAGCAAGCCGCGCATCCGAAGGGGCTGGTTTACACCACGGGATCGCGTGATGACATGACGC
>JBLHHU010000202.1:0-6443 GCA_047615735.1 Kiritimatiellia bacterium
GCATTCAGGTCTGCCCCTTCGCCGCTCGGACTTGTGCCGCACCCGATCTGGAGGTCTGTCCCTTCGCCGCTCATTGTTCGACGTGAAATAGAGCGGGAAGGGCAGGGGGACGAGACGCGAGGACGAACAAGGCACCGATCGCCATCCACCGCCTCGCCGACGAAGGCGTTTTGCTCAGCGTGGTCCTGCGGTCCACAGCTTGGTGTCGGCGACGATTTTATGGCTGCGCCGGAATTCTCATGATATGCTATTTAGGTGGTAAACGTTGCATTATGCTTCGGATTGCAGCCCTCTCTTCTTGGCGTTATCGTCGTCGTTGGGGATTCATCCCATATCGAGCCTGACTTTCATCTGATTTAATGGGCGTATAATATGAAAAACGACCGATTCGCAAACTCTGCCTTGGTTTGGGCCAAATGCGTGGCTCTGGCCGTGTCTTTGGTTGTACCCGGATTGCTGCACGTTGCCGATGCGCAGGCCGCAAGCCCATATCTCACCACGCCGCTGCGACAGCTCAACCCGTCAAGCCACCGCACGTGCGTCATCATCTCCGAGATCATGTACAATGCTCCGGGAACCAATGATGGGGATTTCGTTGAAGTCTTCAATACACGCCCCGTCGACGTGGACATCAGTGGCTGGCGCATTTCCGGCGACACCGACTATACCTTCCCCTCCAACACCATTCTCAGCGCTCGTGAGTTCCGCGTCATCGCGCAAGACCCCGCGTACATCATCGCCGAGCATGGAATTACCAACGTGCTCGGTCCGCTGAGTTCCGGATTGCCCGGAAACGCTGGCACGATACGCCTTCGCAATCACATGGGGGCATCCTTGCTTGAGGTGAATTACGAAGATACCACCCCTTGGCCTCTGGCGGCAGATGGGGCAGGGCACTCGCTCACCTTAGCCTGTCCGGACTTCGGTGAGGGATTCGTCGACGCCTGGGCGGCCAGTACCTTTGTGGGGGGATCCCCGGGCGTGGCGGATCCGGAAACGCCCGATCCGCTTGATGCGGTCATGATTAACGAAATCCTGGCCCATACCGATGAACCTCAATTCGACTATGTCGAACTCTTCAATTCGGGCCCTCCCATCGATATCTCGGGCTGCACCCTGCGGCGGGGGACGGGCACCAACAGCTTTGTCATACCGCCGGGCACGCTCCTGCTGCGTGGCGGATTCGCGCTCTACAGCCAGACCCATTTCGGGTTCAATATTCGTAGCGAAGGCGATGAAATCCTGTTGGGCAACCCCGCAGGGACTCGCGTCTTTGACGCCATTCGTATTCCCGCCCAGATCAATGGGGTCTCTGTCGGTCGCTACCCCGATGGTGCTCCCGATTTCCACGCCTTGGCCGCGATCAGTCCCGGGACGGCCAATGCCGCGACGTCCCTGCGCATCGAAGACGTCGTCATCAACGAAATTATGTACAGTCCCATCTCGGCCGACGACGATGATGAATACGTCGAGTTGTTCAATAGGGGAAGCAACGCCGTCGATATCAGTCACTGGCGCTTCACGGACGGAATATCCTTTACCGTTCCGGTGGGCATCGCCATTCCCGCAAACGGCACTATCGTGATCGCCCGTGATGCCGCTCGCCTGATCGCGCGCTACCCCCAGCTCAATACCGCTAACACGCTCGGCAATTACAACGGCAGCCTTTCTGGCCGCGGAGAACGCCTTGTCCTGTCGCGACCGGACAACATTAATCTGCCAAACCAGGATTTTGTTACTGTCGATGAAGTGACTTACAACGACGGCGCGCGCTGGGGCGAGTGGAGCGACGGCGGCGGTAGCAGCCTCGAGCTGATTGATCCGCACAGCGACAACCGTTTTGCCATGAACTGGGCCGGCAGCGACGAAACCGGCAAGGCCCCGTGGACGGAGGTCGAATATACCGACACCGTAGATCAGGGCTCTAGCACGCCCAACGAAATGCGGCTCATGTTTCTGCAGGGCGGAGAGTGTCTGATTGACGATGTCGAACTCATCAATACGAACACCGCGACGACCTATTTGTCGTATGATTTCGAAGCCGGGCTGGGAAGCTGGAGTACGTGGGGAAATCACTCGCGCTCGGACCTGGAAACAGCCGAAGGCGCCAGCGGAACGAGAAGTCTGCATGTGCGTGCATCCGGCCCCGGCAATCTAACCACCTGGGCCGACTGGGGCGAGGCCTTCTATAACCATATACGTGTACCCTTGTCGAGCAGCCCTGCGATAGGATCCAGTATTACCCTGAAGGCCAAGGTCCGTTGGCTGGCCGGGTGGCCGCGCATGGCCATGGCCCTCCAGAAATACTATTTCGAAGCCTCCGTCGCGATGGAGATCCCGCACGACCTGGGCTCACCGGGGCAGGTCAACAGCCGCTTTCAGAATAACGCCGGCCCCGCCATCGCCGATGTTACGCACAGCCCCGTACTGCCCCAGGCTGGCGAGGATGCCGTGGTCACCTGCAGGCTCAGCGACCCGGATGGCATTGCGTCGGCTCGACTGAGCTATCGCCTGGACCCCAGCGCGATCCTCAATGTGGTGAACATGCACGACGATGGACTCAACGGCGACAGCACCGCCGGCGACGGCAGCTTCAGCGGCGTTATTCCTGGGCAATCCGTGGGTACACGTGTGGCCTTCTTTGTGACTGCGGCGGATGCGAGCGCAACGAATCGCTTTCCCATCGCCCAAGCCGCCAATTCGCCTGCGCTGGAAGGCCTGATTCGCTTCGGCCAGACGTTGCCGAACGGCATTATCGGCAATTACGTCATGTGGATGACGGATGCCAATGCCGCCCGTTGGACCAGCTTGCCGGGCGGAAAATACAGCAACGAGCCTCAGGACCTGACCTTTGTCTACGCGCCTTATCGCGTTATCTATGCGACCAGCGGGCGCTACCGTGGGCTGTGGCGGGGCTATGGCAGTCCGATCAACAGCGGTGCCTACGCCATCGAACTCTCGGAAGAGCGCTTCCAGGGACAAGTCGAGTTCAAAATGGATCAGCCCGGCCAGAGTGGCGGCGACGCCACACGGCTCGGTGAGCATTTCTGTTTCTGGGTCGCCAACGAGATCGACGTTCCTGGGCCTCGCGTGGAGTACGCCCGCCTTAACGTCAACGGCACCGACCGTGGGCTGCTGCACGACCTGCAGACCCCTTCGCGTGATTTTGCCAAGAGCTGGTTTAACGATCCTGACCCACAGGTCTATAAACACGTCGGATGGGTTGGCGACCATTTCGCGGAGTACAAGAACGCGGCGGGCGATTATAAGCAGTCGCGCTATCGATGGATCCATCGCAAACGCAGTATGGATGCACCTAATGATGACTTCAGCGTGATTTTTGGGACCGCCGCCGCCGCGGCGACGCTTGACAATGATGACTACGAAGCACGTATCGATGCCGTCGTCGACATGCGTGGTTGGGCCAGCTTTTTTGCGATTTGTGGTGCCACGCGCGCTTGGGACCACTATGGCTACAGCTACGGACACAACAGCTTCGCGTATATGCCCCGAACAGGCGGCTCATCCATTTTTGTCTATGATATGGATCACTCGCTCAGCGGCGGTGTCTCGCTCTTCCCCGGCGGCGCATGGCCCATTCCCGTTCGCATGTTTAATCAGCCGCGCTTCAGGCGCGTGTACTGGTCCGTGCTGCAGGACATCGTGGACGGCCCATTCGCCCACCCGGGCACCTTTTTCGATTCCTGGTTCGCCGCCTTTGGCAATAACGATGCGGTGACCGCGGCCCCGACGGCCCTTAAGAACTGGGTCGTGGGGGCGAAACCCCAGATCGAAAGTCAACTCGCCAGCGTCGCCAGCGGCTTTGCGATCACGACGAGTGGCGGCAATAATTTCTCGGCGAACAGCACTATTATCACACTCGAAGGCAACGCGCCCGTCAAGATAGCCTCCTTCCGTGTCAACGGGATTCCCAACGCCGTCAGCTATCCCACGGTGACCACCTGGCGCATGCAACTTGGACTTGCCGCCGGCACAAACCTGCTGACGGTGACGGGCTATGACTGGCGCGGCGAACTCGTTGCGCAGGACACGATCACCGTGACGCAGTTGGCGACGGCCCCTTCTCCCCTAGGGCAGTTGGTCATCAGTGAAATCATGTACAATCCGATCCAAAGCGGAGAGGAGTACATCGAAATTTTCAACCGTTCCGCCACGGACACATTCGACCTGCGCGGCTGGCGTCTTAATGGCGTTGGCCATACTTTCGATGGCGCTTCGCTCATCGGCCCGGGTGAGTACAAGCTGCTTGCCGAAAATATGGCCGCCTATCAGTATGCCTATGGCAACGCCGAGCATGTGCTGGGCGACTATGCGGGCGACCTGGATAACGGCGGTGAAACCATCAGCTTGCTCATGCCTATCGGCACGAACAGTTGGCAGACCGTCGACGAGGTGCGCTACGACAATGACACACCCTGGCCCACCCCTTCCGACGGCCATGGACGGGCACTCCAGTTGATTGACATCGACCAGGACAACAACCGTGTGGGCAATTGGGGGGCGATCCCGACGATCCTCGAGCCCGCGTGGCGCTTCTTTTCCATCACCGGAAATGCTTCACCTGTTCCCTATATACTGGGGGATGCCAAGGTTCAAATGTACCTGAGTGGGGCAGGCACCGTGCTCGTGGATTCAGTGTCGCTCGTCTTCGGAACGGTCGCAGAATCGGGGTCGAATCTGCTTGCGAATGGCGATTTTGAATCTCCGCTATCAGGCCCCTGGTCATTGCTTGGCAATCATTCGGGAAGCGCCATCGTCTCGACCGATGCCTATGCAGGAACCGGGGCCCTGCAATTATCGTCTAGCGGACCCGGGCAGGTTCTCCTTGATTCGATATTTCAGGCTCGCTCTTTGACGGGATACCCCAACGCGGACTTGACCTTGAGCTACTGGTATTTTGACGCAAACCCAGGGCTTGAACTCACCGCGGCGATGACCCGAACGGATTTGTCCGATTCGCACTCGACCGCGACGCCTACCGCGAGCGATGAAGGGTCCGCCACACCGGGAACCACCAATGCGCTGGCGGCCACACGGCCGGCGCTGCCCCTGCTATGGATCAATGAAATCATGCCCACGAACACGAGCACACTGGCCGACAACGTGGGGGACTATGATCCATGGATAGAGCTGATCAATCTGGAGTCCAATTCGATCGACCTTGCCGAGTTCCGATTGAGTGACGATTACGCCTTGCTCGCCAAGTGGGCCTTCCCCAGCGGAACCGTGATCAATGCAGGAGAACGCTTGCTCATCTGGGCTGACAACGAAACGGGCGAGTCCATGCCGGGCTTTCTACATGCCGCCTTTCGACTCAGCCCTGTGGGCGGAACTGTTTTCCTCGCCCGCGCTGAATTAGGATCCCATACAATTGTTGACTATGTCGACTACGGCGCCATCGAAGCGGATGCCTCTTACGGGTCCACTCCCGAAGGCGATCCTCACGCGCGGCAGGTGTTCGACAGTCCAACGCCGGGGGCGCCCAACAATCCGACCTCTGTTGCGGTCATGGTCGCCATCAATGAATGGATGCCGGACAATAAGACCACACTTGCGGATCCATCGGATGGTCAATTTGATGACTGGTTCGAGCTTGTCAATTTGAGCAGTGCTCCCGTGAATATTGGCCAGTACTTCTTGAGCGATGATTTGTTGGATACTGATAAGTTTGAAATCCCGGGTGGCGTCGTGATCGGCCCAAAGGCCTTCATGCTGATCTGGGCAGACAACGACACGGATGCGAACGCGCCTGGCAGCGACGTGCACGTTAATTTCTCACTTAGTAAAGCGGGCGATCAACTGGGGCTCTTCGCGCGCGACGGAAGCCTTGTGGATGCCGTGACCTTCTCTGCGCTCGGCCCCGACGCCAGCGCCGGGCGCTGGCCAGACGGATCTCCGAATCTGTATCCCATGATGCCGCCCACACCCGGCAGCACAAATGCCGTCCTACTGATTGTCGCTGCGCAGGAGAATGCTTCGCCCGAGGGTTTCCGAATCAACTGGATGGCCAACAGCGGGTCCGTCTACCGTATTGAAGCCAAGGATAGCCTCATGCAAACCAACTGGATCTATATGGATGAGCTCACAGCACACTCCCAAGCCATCAGTTATACAGACACCAACGCGCCTACACAGGCCGTCCGATTCTACCGCATTAGCGCGGGTGACTGAGGGCGAGTAGGTTCACGTTGCATGGGGCGCGAGGATGACCGTCTTTAGTGTCCGGCGCGCCTGGGTGTTTCGGAGGTTTTTCCAAAACGAAATGCATTTTGCGCGCAATATGATATCTATTATAATAATAAAATTGCAAAATGAGTCAAATGGGTTTCTGTTAGCTAATCATGTCAGGATTTGAATCAAGAACGCACGAATTGTTGAAGGGTTTGCGCGACGCAGGCACGTATAAGGTCATGCGGCATATC
>JBLHHU010000203.1:0-6435 GCA_047615735.1 Kiritimatiellia bacterium
GGCTTAACGTACGGATGACTCGTAGCGCAGGAAAAATTAAAATGTCAGACCCTCACACCTTACCGGGACTTCTTTCACGCATCTGCGTCGCGGGCGCCGTTTTCTCTTTTAGCGTGATCGGCGCTTTAGCGCAGAACGATGCTTCCATTGCCGCGTCACTCAACGACGCGTCGGAAAGCGCGGAGGTGGTTGCTACGGGCAGCAACCTGCGTCTGACAACCAAGCGGCTGACCAGTTACGACATTCCCGGGTTGAAAAACAAGGTGCTCGAGCTGAAGTCCGTGGAACCCTTCCCCGTGATCCTACTGATCGATTATCTGGCGGAAATCGCAGAGCTTAAAAACATCGTTATGGGTAGCGGTCTTGAAGGCTTGAACATGAACATGCGCTTTAAGGATGTTGAAGTGGGCGACGCGCTTGAAGTTGTGTTCTCGGTGCACAAACTCGCTTATGAAGTTCAAGGTGGCATCATCTCGGTGATGACGGATGAGGCCTACCGTGAAAAGCACGGTGTTAGTTTTTACGACAACAAACAAGTGCGCATCGTTGAGCTTGCGTATGCGGATGCCACGCGTGTTGCTGGCATGCTCGGTAGCATAAAAAGTGATATCGGGACCGTGGTTGCGGATCCGCTAACGGGCACCTTGATTCTGGTCGACACGCCCGAAAAGATTCTGGAAATGCGCGCTGTTGTTAAAAAGGCCGACATCAAAACCATTGAGCGACAGTTGCCCACAGAAACGCGCACGATTCGATTGCAATATGCTTCGGTCGATGACATTGAGCCACAGATTCAGGCCGTTCTCACCCCTGAAGTCGGCAAGCTGCATGCCGATGTGCGTACGCGCACTATGATCGTTACCGATTTGCCGCACAAAATGAAGCAGATCCAGAGTCTCGTGGCGCTGTTTGACGAAGCGCCCAAGCAGGTCTTTATTGAGGCCAAGATTCTCGAAGTGACCTTGTCGGACGAATATAAACTCGGCATTAACTGGACGGCTGTCTTTGATGGCATTGATCCGCGCTATCGCCTCGATTCCGAGGTGCGACGCCCAATTCTTGGTGTAGACAACCCTGGAATCGGATCGTTCGGGTATCAAACAATCATCAGCCAGGCCGGGCAGTTGAACGCGGTCGTTGAAGCGCTTGAATCCGTAGGCGAAACAAAAATACTTCAGAACCCGCATGTTGCTGTGTTGGATGGTGAGGAGGCGACGGTTCGCGTTGTTCAGGATTTGCCTTATGCCGAAACATCGGCCGAGATTACGGGCTCTGACACGAACTTCGTTGGCGAAGATATCGTGTTCTTGGAGGTGGGTGTCAGTCTAACCGTGACGCCACACATTACGGATGACGGACACATCCGCATGGAGTTACTGCCGGAGATCAGTTCCGGATCCTATGATTACCAGGCGTTCCGTCAAATTCCCGTTGTTTCGAAAACGTTCACGGAAACGGTTGTGAACATCAAGGATGGCGAATCGATCATCATCGCGGGCATGATTGAGAACGGAAAGCGCAACGTAAAACAGTCGGTGCCCCTGTTTGGCCGTATTCCTTTGCTCGGGCTTCTGTTTAAGTCGACCACCGAGGAAGTGAGCACGCGAGAGGTTGTTGTTTTCGTGACGCCGCGAATCATGAAAGACGATAAACCAATGTTGCGATTGCGCGACTCGAAAAAACGTCCCAAACCGCTTCGCGTCACATCCGATGGAAAGTCCTCAGCGTCCTCTGCCAAAAAGTTTAAACCAATTCGTTAATTTAGCCGTCGGGCCGCAACCATTCTGGCACGCGGCCTGCCTGAAACGAAACGTACTCATCATGAATACAATGAAGAACCACATTGCAAGCCGTCCAATTTTTCTGATCGTTTTTATGCTTTCTCTCGCGGTCGTGCAGACACGCGCTCAAGACGATTTGCCAATCGAAATTTCCGAAGACGATTTGCTCGAGGAAATGCTCATTTCCGAAGACGACCTGAGCATTGATGATCTCATTCCCGAGCCGGAACTTCCCGTTGAACGGTCGATCAATGACGATCCTTCCGACTTCAAGGATGCACCCCTGTTCCTTGAGGAGCCTGAAGAAAGCGGCGTTTGGACGGGCGATGAGGACGACATGGCCACGCTTGACGATGCGGCCAATCTTGGCCCGGGTGCACCGCCTAAAAAATCTGGCGGTGGCATCGACGTTACGGCTTATGAGGACCTGCTCAAGGAAAACATAGATTTGCGTAAGGATATGAATGCCTTCGCGGAAGAAAGCCGAATGTTGTCACAAGAAATTGTGGGCCTGAAGAAGATCGCTAAAGCGAACGATGATCAGCTCACCGACTCGATTCGTGTCATACAGGAACTGAAGCGCGAACAAGCGGCTGCTAAGACCGCTTCGACGCCCGCTGCTGCACCTGCCCCTGATGGAAAGGCGCTTGAGACTGCAAGTCGTGCGCTGTCGGAGGCTCGCGAAAAAGCGTCAATGTTGGAAAATGAGTTTTCGGCACTCACGGCCGAAAATGAACGCCTTAAAGAACAGGCCCACACAGCAGCTTCAGGGACTGGCAATGCGCAAGGGCCTGCGGTGTCCGGCGTGGCTGGGCCCAAACCCGGCTCGGATCTTTATCAGGCCATGGAGCAGGAGTCCTTTACGTTAAAGAACCAGCTTAAGGCCGTTGAATCCGAACGCGACGCGCTTGCGCAAAAAGTTGGGGCTCTGGATGCGGAAAAAGAAACGATGACGGAAACCCGTGAAGGCGCTGCTGCTCGCGAACAAGCCCTGCGGACTGAAGTTGCAGAAGCGTTGAGCGGGCAGGACGCGTACAAAGCGTCGATGGCGAACATGCTTGAGCATATGCCCAGCCTAGAGCAAGAGCTCGCGCAGATGAAAAGCGCCGTAGATTCGAAGGACGTTACGATCCAGAATAAGGAACGCGAACTGACAACGTTGCGGCAGGAGCTCGAACGTCGCGAGTTACGCATTATCAAAGCCGAGCGCATGGCCGAATTGCTCGAGAAAACACGTGCGGATGTGCGCAAGGTCAGCGAGAATGAAAAGCGAGACATGCATTTTAATATGGCCGTCGTTTACATGAAGGAAGCCAATTACCGTGCCGCCGAAAAAGAATATTTGCACGCGCTGCGCATTGATCCCACGGATGCAGACACGCACTACAATCTCGCCATTCTTTATGATGACCACATGGGCGATCCTCGCCGAGCAGCGCGCCACTACCGATCCTACCTCAAGTTGGCGCCCAATTCTGAAGATGTGGATCGTGTAAAGACCTGGCTGGTCGCGCTTGAAATGCGCCGTTAGTGGACGACGTCAAGGGCTGACCTGAATGGCGCTAGCTTAAGCCTCTCCTGTAACAAATTTACAAAACCATTTACAGAAGGTCGCGAAGGACGCAAAGACTCAACCACTGATGTCGGCGGAGCCCACTTGGCCCCAAGGGAAATGGTTGGGGCTGGGTCAAAATCCCCAACGTTGGAGCCCGGCGGGCTCCGCCGGTTCTTTCCCCTGCCTGCGGCAGGACAAGCTTTGTGTCCTTTGGGACCTTCTGTAAAATTCTTAAGAGCGTGTGGGACTAGGCTGCGGGTTCTTGGTCATGCGCCTCACGAGGGAGTTTTTGTGCTAAAAGCGCGGTTACCGCTCATTGTCGTGGTTCTTGTCGTCATACCGACAGCAATCCTCAGTATCATCGCTGCACGCAGTCTCAAAGCCGATGAACTCATCGTCAAGGGACAGCAAAGGTTAACGGCGGAAACGGCTGTCGCCGTCGCCGCTAATCAGATCGCGGCGCGCCTCGCGAATCTTCTGGAATACACCTCAGGCGGAATGCGTGAATGCTTGGCGGGCGGTGGCGAGATCGAGCGCATTCGTACGACGGCCAAGCGCTTGCAGGAGTCGCGCAAGATGGTCGATGCCGTCTATCTCTATATGGATCCTTGGGGTTTCGTTTGGCCGGAGAAGGTTAATGACGTCTCGCTAGGCGTTATTGCGCCGGAAGGGGCTCAGCGCATGTTGCTGGACGATGTCGTGTTAACGATGTTGCGCTCGGAAATTGCGGCGACACCGGGTGGCAGCGCTCCGGTCGCCTTCACGCTGGATGGAAATCAATACTTGTTCGCGCGCATGGGTGGGCGAAATTTTTACGCGGGATTCCGACTGGATGTGCCGACGCTGCATGAATGGCTCATGGGCGTAATCAGTCTTGGTTCTCGCGCGGGGGTTCAGTTGCACGTGACGGGACCTGACATTGCGTTGCGTCCGGTCGATGCGACTGGCGCCGCCGATGTTTCCGTAACGGATAGCCTGGGGGGGGGCGAGAGCGTCGTCGATGTCGTTTCTGAATTTGAAGCAACGCCACTTGCCCGAAGGACATTATCCGCCCCCCTTGCCGAATACACGATCGCCGCGCATGCACATGGCGTGGCGTCACTGATCAACATGCGTCGGTCGCAATCGCGGCTTTATGCTTGGACGATTATTCTCTTAGCCAGCGGGATTATTGCTGGTGTGGCGCTTGTGATTGGAGGCGCTGCTGTCGAGGTGCGTCGGGCGAAAAGTAAGGCTGATTTTGTGATCGGGATTTCCCATGATTTACGTACGCCAATCGCCTCTGTCAAAATGATGGCAGAAAGCCTGTTTATGGGAAGCGTTGTTGACGAGGCCAAGCGCAAGTTGTTCCTGAAGACCATCATTGATCAAAGCGATCGTTTGCAGCAACTTGTCGAACGCGTCCTCTTTTTTGTGCGTTTTGGTCAAAATGCACTACATATGCACAAAGCCGAGATTGACATCTGTCTGCTGATCAACCAAGCCGTGACGGCGTACGAAGCGGGTGCGCGGCATACGCTGTCCGCCGCCGCGGCGAAAGCAGGTGGCGGACTCGTTGATGTGACTTTGCTGGATTGTCCTGGTTTAGTGAAGGTTGATGCGCAGGCTGTTGAGCAGGTGATTCTCAATCTGTTGGACAACGCGCAAAAATATGGCGCGCTCGACAAGGGCGACGATGCAGACGCTGCCCTGGAGCGAATTTCCCTGACCGTGGAACGTGCCGGAAATGAACGATCGCCGGAAGTGCATGTTGCGGTGTGCGACCGGGGACCTGGCGTTGCACCGAAGGAAATTTCAAAAATATTCAATCAATTCTACCGGGCGCAAGAGACGTCTGATAAAAATCTATCAGGCGTGGGACTTGGCTTGGCTTTGTGTAAGCACGTCATCGAAGCACATGGTGGGCGCATACGTGCTGAAAATCGTCCGGAGGGCGGGTTGCGTGTGTGGTTTGCTTTGCCGCTGCTGCGGGAATCGTCGACATGATAAGTGAGGGACTTACAGAATGAGCAATAAACGTCGCGTTTTGGTCGTTGAAGACGACGAAGCCCTTCTGTTGGGATTGGAAGAGAACCTCAAGTACGAAGGCTATGAGGTCTATACAGCCAAAGACGGTGCCGATGCGCTCGAGCAAGTGGCTGCGCATGCACCCGAACTCATTTTGCTCGATGTGATGTTGCCTCGCATGAGCGGCTATGAAGTGTGCCGCACGCTGCGCGACAAAGGCTGCACGATGCCGATTATCATGCTGACGGCGCGGCAGGACGAATTTGATAAGCTGCATGGCTTTGAAATGGGCGCCGATGATTATGTGACCAAGCCATTCAGTATAAAGGAGTTATTGGCTCGCGTGCGGGCTATTCTGTTGCGCGGTCAATCGAGGGCGTCTGTTGATCAGGCTTTCGTGTTTGGCGACAACAGGCTGGACATGGATGCGCGCGTTTTAACGCGGGCGGGTGTGGAGGTGACGCTGACCCGGACTGAATTCGATTTATTGGCCTATTTTTGCCGACACGAAAGCAAGGCCCTGTCGCGGGATCAGCTCATGAACGACGTGTGGGGCACAGAGTATTATGGCACACAGCGATCATTGGACAGTTTCGTGTCTAACCTACGCGCTAAAATCGAGTTGGATGTCCGTTCTCCCAAGCACATTTTGACGGTGCATGGCGTTGGGTATAAATTTATCGGCGATGAGTAAGGGGCCAGCATGGTTTCTACTGCACAATTAAGAATTCAACAGAAGGTCGCGAAGGACACGAAGGAAAGAACCCTCCTTCGCGCTCCGCGCTACGGCGGGCAAGCCGGCGAAGCCCCTTGAGCCAGCCTCGCTTCGCGCCACGGCACAGGGCAAAGCCGCCGGGTTCCAGGGTTGGAGTGCTTAACCCAGTCCCTGCTATTCCGCTTGGAGCCCGGTGGGCTCCGCCGGCAGCAGTGATTGAGCCTCTTATCCGCCGTAGCCTGCAAAGCGCGAAGGAGGGTCCCTTTCCCTGCCTTCGGCTGGACGAGCTTCGTGACCTTCTGTAAACGGTTTTAGACGTCGGCGCTGGAAAGGCTTAAACTAGCCTGAATTATTCACGAACTCTTCGGTAATTCTTA
>JBLHHU010000204.1:0-6417 GCA_047615735.1 Kiritimatiellia bacterium
CCGCCGCACTCCAAATTAAGAGCGCGAAAGATGTGAGCTAAAACAAGGGCGGTGCCCTGGGCTAGTATATGTAGGCCTTTCAGGCCATAGGCGCATGCCGCAATTCCTTAAGTTGACGCGAATGGCCTCCGGCGGGCAAGCTCTGTACCTCTGTGAACTCAATCCCGCGGAGCGGGAGGGTGTGAATTACCTTCTTCAGGGACGGGAGCTTACGCAATGCAGCCTTGGCACATGGCGTCAGAAACATTAGGAAATACGCTTCTTTCGCAGCCAATATTTGCCCCTATGGGATGCTAGTGATTATGAAGTGAAAACCTGAACGACTGGCGCATTGCAACGCGTCGCGGATACACGCCCACATACGCACTTATGCAAACACTCCTCTTTGAGGACTTTCGCTTGCCTGCATTGGGGGTTGTGTCGGATGATGTCGGCTTAGCCAACCGTGCCGACCGTGATTGCGCGGTATTTTGTACGAACACGCTATCTGGAACAGCCCATGAAGTCATATCGTAAAGAATTGTGGTTCAATGTTGAATGTCGCCGCAAGATCATCAACATCATGGACGAATGTGAAGCGGCCTTACGAGACAGCGGGGTGTCTGAGGGCATGATGCTCGTCAACGCCATGCACATTAGCGCCTCCGTTTTTATCAACGACGCTGAATCAGGCTTATATTCCGATTATGAACGCTGGTTGGAAAAGCTCGCGCCCGAAAAGCCATATGACCAATATGCGCACAACGGTTTCGAAGACAATGCCGACGCGCATCTTAAACGGACTATCATGGGACGTGAGGTGGTTGTCGCCATCACTGGTGGCCGTCTCGACATCGGCCCCTGGGAGGCGATCCACTACTATGAGCTCGACGGTAAGCGAAAAAAGCGCGCCCTGATCAAGATCATCGGGGACTAGGCAGCACCTCAACACCCGACATGGTGTCACGGGCGTTCGCGACGAAATGTCGTGCTGACGCCATCATGACGCACCTAAGCTTTGATTGACGCGCTATCGTTTTCCGGTGGCCATTTTCCTGCTCGGCGTGCTGACGACCAATAGCAAAGTGGTTTCAGCCAAACTAGCTGTTGTCGTGGGGTCCAACTTTACGATAAGCTTTTAACTAGCCGTTTTTGGCATGATTCTAGCATTGTTATATGCGAGATACGCATAAATGGGCTTCGAGTGATTCAGTGAACAGATAACAGGCATGGTGACTCATGCGAGAAAGAGGAAACGATATGAAGACTGCATGGATGGCTATTGTGCTGGGAATGATCGTCGGTTCGGCAAGCGCTGGTGGCGAAGGTTGGTTGACGGATTTCGACGCGGCCAAGAAACTTGCTGCTGAGAAAAATGTACCAATTCTTGCCGATTTTTCGGGTTCAGACTGGTGCGGATGGTGCATTAAACTGGATAAGGAAGTTTTCCAGAAGGACAACTTCAAAACCTACGCTAAGGACAACGTGGTCCTCTTCCTTGCTGATTTTCCAAATAAGGGCAAGCAGACAGATGCCGTGAAGAAGCAGAACAAAGGCTTGGCGGAAACGTACAAGGTGCAGGGATTCCCAACAGTGTTGCTCTTGGGAGCGGATGGCAAGGTTCTTGGACGCACCGGTTACAAGCCCGGCGGTCCTGATGCCTATATCACACACGTGAAGTCGCTTCTTGCGGCTGAGTAATTTCGATTCACTAGGGAGTAGAGTTAATGGTAAGCGATACAATTCAAGACGCACTCAATGCGCAGATCAACCGTGAGCTGTATTCAGCCTATGCCTATCAGGCCCTTTCCGCGCAAGCGGAAGAGAGCGGGCTGAAAGGCGTGGCCAACTGGTTCGCCGTGCAGATGCAGGAAGAGCTGCAACATGCCAAGAAAATTTACGCTTTCTTGCTCAGCAGGCAGGGTCACGTGCAGTTGGGTACAATCGAGGCGCCGCCGCAAAAATTCGAGTGCCCTCTGGAAATGTTTGAATGTGCACTCGAACAGGAGTGCGCACTGAGCTTGAAAATCGGCGAACTGATGACGCTCGCACGAAAAGAAGGCGATCATGCGACCGAAATTCTGATGCAGTGGTTTGTCACTGAGCAAGTCGAAGAGGAAGATACCGCGCGCGACATCGTTGACAAGTTGAAGCTTGCCGGAGCACGCGGAGAAGGCCTCTATCTTGTCGATCAGGAGTTGGCCCTACGCAAACCTGAGGCGCAAGGGGCGTGAGTCGCCAGTGCGGCCACTTATCCGAGGTATAATGATGCGCAAATTATCACTCGTCCTTCTGGTCGCTCTGCTGTCGTCCGGAAGCGCCTCGCTCCATGCTCAGACCAACGCGTTGGGTGCCAGCGTGGTCTGGGGGCCCGGCCCCAGTGGGGCACTGCAGGCGCGCGTCAGTCTGTCGGTGCCGGAAGCGCATTATGTTTACGCTGATAAGACGAGCGTTGAGGGGGTTTCTGGAACGACGCTTGAACCGATCACGGTCCCAACTCCCAAGCGCAAGTTCGACACGTTCTTCGAAAAAGAACTCGAAATCTTTGACCATGACGTTGCGTTCGTCTACGGCGTTACGTCGCTGAGCAATGGACAGGCATCCATTGAGGTCGCGTATCAGGCGTGCAATCAGGATACCTGCTTTTTTCCCCAACGGGAGACCTTTACGTATGCGCTAGCGGAGGCATCGTCGGCTCCTCAAGTGACCCCCCCAGAGGGTGGCACGTCGAACGCGCCGTTGGCTGCGTCAAGCGAGTCCAGCCAGACGTGGGAGACCATGGCTGATGGCTTCACGATTGAAGGCACCGCCGTTGGCTACTTGCCGAAAGATAAATTCCTGACATTTCTTGAAAAAGCAGCGTCGGGTGAAGCATCTGCGGAGAGTGGACTAAAAGGCGTACTGGCCACGCGCGGTCTTTTTGTCACGATCGTGTTGACCTTACTTCTCGGCCTCGGGCTCAATTTGACCCCCTGCGTTCTGCCCATGATTCCAATTAACATCGCAATCATCGGTGCGGGCGCGCAGGCCGGATCACGCACGCGTGGATTCGCACTGGGCGCAACCTACGGCGCAGGTATTGCGTTCGTCTACGGCCTGCTGGGCGTCATCGTTGTGTATACGCGCTCGAAATTCGGGCAACTCAATGCCTCTCCGGGCTTCAATCTTGGCATTGCCGTGGTCTTTATTGTGTTGGCGTTGGCCATGTTCGATAAATTACAGGTCGATTTTTCGCGCTTCGCGTCAAGCAAAGGCGGCGCCAATGAGCGGCGCGGTGGGTTTGTGCCAGCCGCGCTGATGGGTGGCATCAGCGCCTTGCTGGCCGGCGCCTGCGTGGCGCCGGCGCTCATTTCGGTGCTTGTCTTGGCTTCTGATTTGTACGCCAAAGGGAATCACGCCGGTTTGCTGTTGCCCTTCCTGTTGGGCGTGGGCATGGCATTACCGTGGCCGTTCGCCGGCGCAGGCCTTTCATTCTTGCCGAAACCGGGCCGCTGGATGGAACGCGTCAAGCAGGTCTTCGGCGTGATCATGATTCTTTTTGCGGCCTATTATGCGTTGACCGCATACAAGTTGATACGTCCTACAGACCATTCCGGAAGCGAGGAAGCGGGCTGGCATACGGCGCTCGAGCCTGCGCTGATTGAGGCACGTGAAAGCGGCAAGCCTGTCTTTATCGATTTCTGGGCCAGCTGGTGCAAGAGCTGCATTCAAATGGACAAGTCCACTTTTAAAGACGACGAGGTGCTTGCCACCCTAGAGGACTACGTGAAGGTCAAATTTCAGGCAGAGAACCCGGCTAAATCCGGGACCAAGGACGTTCTTGACCGTTTCGGGGCGCTGGGACTGCCGACGTATGTTGTTTTACATCCCGTCAGCGAGAAGCCCTAAACCATGTCGACCCCAAAACTGAACATTGTTGTCATCGGAGCGTCTGGGCATCTGGCGCGAACGAAAATTTATCCGGCCTTGTTTTCGCTCTATTGCCAGGGCTTCCTGCCTGATGATTTTCATATTGCAGGTTATGCGCGCTCGCCGATGACGCAGGACGTTTTCCGTGAGCGCATCACCGAAAAGCTGACATGTCGCTATTCGCCTGAAGGTGATGACTGCAGCCACAACATGCAGGCGTTCCTGGGGCGCTGCTGCTATCACGCCGGACAGTACGACTCGGGGGCTGACTTTTCCGCGATGGCCAGCGCGGCCGGCCTGTCTCCAAAGGACAATACCTTGTTCTATCTGGCCGTGCCGCCCAATGTTTTTTATCCTGTTGCCGAAGCCATTCAGGACGCCGGCCTCGCAGGGCATGCCGAGGATCCATGGACGCGCATCGTGATCGAGAAGCCATTCGGGCGTGATCGGGCATCCTCGGACGAACTGACGGAACAAATGGGGCACGTGTTTTCTGAGACGCAAGTTTTCAGAATCGATCACTATCTCGGCAAGGAAGTGATTCAGAACTTGATGGTGCTGCGATTCGCCAACCTTATTTTTGAGCCGATCTGGAATCGTGATTATGTCGAAAGCGTCCAAATCACCTGGCAGGAAAACAAGTCCATCGAAGGCCGCGGTGGATACTTTGATGAAGTCGGCATTATTCGCGATGTGATGCAGAACCATTTGCTGCAAATTCTCGCACTGGTCGCCATGGAGCCGCCGTCGCGCCTCGGGGCAACGCACATTCAGGACGAAAAGGTGCGTGTGTTGAAATGTATCTCGCCGCCCGGTGCCGATGAGGTTGTGACGGGGCAGTTTGTCGGGACGACGTCCGGGAAACGCACCGTGATGGGCTACAAGGATGATCCCACGGTGCCTGACGATTCAAATACGCCGACCTACGCAGCCACTGTCATGCATGTTGTTAACCGGCGCTGGGATGGCGTGCCCTTCCTGATGATTGCGGGGAAAGGGATGGATGCGAGCGCCAACGAAATTCGTATTCAGTTCCGCGACGTGCCTGCCAATATGTTCCGGCTTGCCGGCGAAAACCCAAGTCGCAATGCCCTGGTGATCAACGTGCAACCGGATGCGTCCATCTATTTCGAAATTGTGGCCAAAGTGCCTGGCGTTGGCATGAAGCTGGATTCGCGGCTTCTGGATCTGCGCTATGCATCGGCGTTCAACGAAATTATTCCAGATGCCTATGAAGATTTACTTCTCGATGTCATCAATGGCGAGAAGAGTCTGTTTATTCGTGAAGACGAATTGGCCGCATCGTGGGATGTGTTTACGCCACTGCTCAAACAGATTGAGGCGGGTGGCGTTTCGCCTGTGGACTATCCCTTCGGAAGTAAAAGTGGTCCGGAGGCTGCTGCCGCTCTGGCTGAGCGCCACGGCATGACGCTTACCGATTTTCAGGCATCAAAGGATGCCACATGATGGTGTCCCGACCATGCGCGTTCTGCGCGGCGCTGATCATAAGCGTGATGATGGGCCAAGCTGAACGGGCGACGGTGGCTGGGACCAACGGTGCATCAGCCGAAGCCGCTGCACCTGTCGTGCAACTCGTTCCGAACGACACGGAGTACACCACCCTCACGAACGTTACGGGGAATGGTGAGTATGATTTCGGTTTCCAGGTGGGTGAAGAGCTGTATTACAAAATTTACTGGGGTTGGATTCCTGTCGGCAAGAGTCGCATCATCACACGCTGGGTCGAAAAAGACGGCAAACGCTTCATCGCCATTCGATTTCGCACGCGCAGTAACAGCGTGATTCGAAAAATTTACAAGGTCGATGACCGATTCGAATCCATCATTGATCCAGAGACATTTTTGCCGGTTAAGTTTTCTAAAAAATTGCACCAAGGCAAGCAGCGCTATCACCAGGCGACGACGTTCGATCACGAGAATAAAGTGGCCCATTGGACATCGTTCAAAAAGAACGTAGAAAAGGATCTCGATATCGAATCCGATACGCGCGACATCCTGACCTCCTTGTATTACATGCGCTCGATGAAAATTAAGGAGGGTGATCATAACGCGTTTACCGTGATGGAAGGGGAGAAGCTCTACGAACTTGAGGTGCAGGCCCACAAGGTCGAACGTGTTCGAACCAAGGGTTTCGGCAAGGTGAAGGCGCTTAAACTCGTTCCCAAAGCCAAGTTTAATGGGCTCTTTGTTCAGAAAGGCGAGATGACCACCTGGGGCTCTACGGACGAACGTTTCGTCGCCGTTCGGATTGAGGGCCAGATCCCTGTCGCTAAGGTGAAGATTATTCTTAGTGAAGTGTATGGGCCTAGTGACGATTTTTGGACAAATACAACAAAAGAGAATTCCAAGTCCAAGGCGAAAAAAGAGGTCGATGAGGAAGAAGTTGAAGCGGCCCTGCGGGAACTGGATTAGAAGTCACTGCCATCCGATAGGCCAAAGGTAAGATTAACCACAGAGTTCTCGGAGGACGCAGAGGAGGGAAGAAGTCGACGGATTCTCGCGATCTTTC
>JBLHHU010000205.1:0-6411 GCA_047615735.1 Kiritimatiellia bacterium
GCACGCAACTATGAGCTTTGCGGGCACTTTCCCGCCTTCAGTGCACTACGTGGTCAAACGTTTTACGGCGGCAACAACATTGTCGTGGCACGTGACAAGGCTTTCTGGGGATACTGGGTTTTCCCTAATCAAATACCCGGGGAGACCCCGATGGTTGAACTCGCTCAGAGCATGACCGAGTACGAGGTGGACTGTTATTACTACGAGCGGGGCAAACGTTTTGTGCGCGAGAACGCGCGCGCGATGCCGGTACTTCTTGTCGGAAAATTGGTGCGTGCCTATGTGCCTATTCCGTGGGGAAGATCTTTTCCTTCTTACGCCAGTAACGCTTTTCGTTTGGTCTTCATGCTCGCGGCCATTCACGGGCTTGTGTTCTTCTGGCGCCGAACGGACGCCCGCTATTTGTGGTTAATGGGCAGTATGGTGGCGACCAGTGTGGCGACGGTGCTCGTCTTTTACGGCTACAGCCGATTTGCCTACACGGTGGAAATTTTCTTTATACCCTTTGTGTCTGCTGGTGTGTGCCGTGTGATCTGGAAGTCATACTGCGGTCCAGCGCTTGAATCGGAATCGTCAACGTTCAAAAGGTGAAACGCTCATGAATACGAACGCGTCAAAATTAGACCTGATTATTGTGATACCTGTCTACAATGAAGAGGGAACCATAGGGAAAGTGGCGGCAGATTGGAGTTCCGAGCTTCAGAAGCTAGACATCACATACGAACTGCACATTTACGACGATGGGTCATCGGACAACACCGGGGAGATTCTTACGGAATTAAGCAAGACGATGCCAGACCTCGTCCCGCACAGCAAGGCCAACTCGGGGCACGGTCCGACCATTCTCGAAGGATACGTCGCAAACAGCGATCGAGCCGAGTGGCTCTTTCAGGTGGACTCCGATGACGAGATGGGGCCTGACTGGTTTTATAAACTCTGGAATATTCGGCAGGACCACGACTTCATCGTTGGGCATCGCTATGAGCGACAAAGTTCGTTTTCTCGAAAATACGTGAGTTTTTTCGCGCGTGCAGCGGTGATGGCCTGCTATGGCCCGAGTTGCTACGACGTCAATTGCCCGTACCGTTTGATGCGGTCCTCGGCCTTCGCCAAGTGCTACCGCTCTATACCACCGGATACGTTCGCGCCGAATGTCGTCGTCGCGGGTTATGCCGCCTACTACAACATGAAGACCGTCGAGGTTCACGTGCCGCATCAAAGTCGGTACAGCGGCACCGTGTCCATTGCAAAGTGGTCGCTACTCAAAGGGGCGGTTAAATCCATGACGCAGACCATTCGGTATCGTTATCGCCACTTGCCCAAAGGCGACTAAGCGCTCGGGACATGTGGGTCGTATTTGGTTTCGTAAAGCTCGAGCGCCTTGGCGATGGCTCTGTCCATGTCGTAGTATTTGTAGTCGGCTAGACGCCCGCCAAAGATGATGTTCTTTAAATCACGTGTTCGTTCGATGTACTGTTCAACCATTTGATTGTTTTCGGTCGTATTGACGGGATAGTAAGGGTTGTCGCCGGTATCCAGTTTAGGATACTCACGGATGATGACGGTTGATTCCTCTGTGTATTTCCGCTCCGGGTGGAGGTGGCGCGGTTCGTGAATACGTGTGAACGGGATGGCGGGGTCCGCATAGTTCATCACGGACGTGCCTTGATAATCCGAGACATTGACCACTTCCTCTTCAAACTTCAGCGTGCGGTACTCCAGTCGCCCGAGATCATAGTCGAAGAAGCGGTCGAGGGCGCCTGTGTAGAGTGTTAGGCAATTCGTAGGTACGCGGTCGCGCAATTCAAAGTAATCGGTGTCGAGTGCGACGTCGATCAACGGATTGTCCAGCATACGTTCAAAGATGGCTGTGTACCCCTTTAGCGGGATACCTTGCCAGCGGTCGAAATAGTAACTTTCGTCGTAGTTTTTGCGAAAGGGCAATCGCTTCAAAATGGATGCAGGCAAATCTTTCGGGTCCCGCGCCCACTGTTTGATCGTGTAGCCTTTAATAAAAGCTTCATAGAGTGGTCGGCCGATCATCGTGATGGCCATTTCTTCGAAATTCTGTGGGTCGGAGATTGCGTCCTTTGCGATTTCTTTTTTTAGAAAGTCGTCGACTTGGTAGGGGCGCAGATTGACCTTGTAAAAGGTGTTGATCGTTTCGAGGTTGATCGGCATCTGAAAAACTTGTTCACCATGCGTGGTCAGAACTTGGTGACGATAGCTGTTGAATTCAGTAAAACGGTTGATGTATTGCCATATCTCTTCATCTGCCGTGTGAAAAATATGTGTGCCGTATTTGTGGACTTCGATGCCCGTCTCGGGGTTGGCTTCTGAATAGCAGTTGCCGCCGATGTGGTCGCGTTTGTCAATAACGAGGACGCGCTCTTTCTTGCGACGAGCGATACACTCTGCGATGGTGCAGCCAAATATGCCTGCTCCGACGATCAAGTAGCGTAGGTCTTTTAAGTCTGGTTCCATCACATTTCCTCTCGAACATTTTTTAGCTAATGTAGCATTAGCACCCAGTCAAAGCGGCCTGTCTAGATTATTCGGGTACGAACAGGAATCCTACGATGAAAATCATCTTAACGATTGATGTGGAAAGCTACAGCGGTGATTACGACACCGACGTGTACGCTGACGGGCACGGATTGCCGTTTATACTCGATACGTGCACGGCGGGGGCGTGTCGCGCGACCCATTTTGTCGAGGCTCTCGGAGCAACGCGTTGGGGTGACGAATCGCTGAGACGCATCTGCGCGGACATTCAGGCTGCCAATCACGAGGTGCAGCTGCATGTACATCCGGTCGTGGCGAAAATCGATGGTTTCGAGGATCATGAGGATGTGTTGCATCATCACGATCAGGAAACGCAGCGGATGTTGTTGGCGGAAGGCGTTGTTCAGTTGAACAAGGTTGGCGTCGAGAATGTGACGTCGTTTCGGGCCGGCGACTTCGCTGCCAATGAGGAAACCTTGGCGGCCATGAAGGATGTCGGACTGACCGTGAGTTCGAATCGCGATCTGGACCAAAAGAGTTCGATTCGCAGTCAGTTGAATGACTTTTTTCCGATCCGTAATGACGTTTCTGAGCGCGACGGCATGATCGATGTCCCTGTGCATGCCTGCAAGAGCCCGTATCCGTTTTTGGATCGCGAGTATCGCCATCTGGAGATTTCGGCCATGGGTCTTTCTGAAATGTGTGATGCTCTTGTAAAAATGGAGCAGGCAGGGTATGCCTGTGCATGTATTCTTACACATCCAGGAGAGTTTTTTCGAAAACGCGCCGAGCGTATTAAGCCCATTCGAAAAAACCAGCGTCGCTTGAAGGGGCTGGTTGATTTCGTGCAACGTCATGATCGACTGGAATGGGCGACGTTGGCGGAGTTCCTCGAGGAGGATCGTGGTGAGCGCGCACAGCCTGCACCGGTGCATTTGAATCCGGTGTACTCAGCGATGCGTGTTGGAGAACAAGTTTTTGACCGAGTATTGGCCCGATTATGAGGAGTGATAATGCGATCTAAACGCGAAACGAAATTTACCGAACCATCGGAACATTGCCCGAATCCACAGCATTGGCATTCGGCAGACTGTGAAACAACAGAGCTGGAAGTTGTGGAGCTTGTGGCCGCGTTCGTGAGAGCAATACAGCCGGAGTTGGTCGTCGAAACGGGGACATACAACGGAACGATGGCGCGTGAAATTGGCAGGGCCCTTAAAAAGAACGGACACGGGCGTTTGGTGACGTTCGAAGTTGATCCGGTTTTGCACGAAGCGGCCAAGAAGCGTTGCAAGGGCTTGCCGGTTGAGTTGAAGCTGCAAAGTTCACTGGATTGGGAACCGGATCAAAAAATCGATTTTTGCTGGTTTGATTCTGGGCTTGAGACACGGGTTCAGGAATTCAAGCAATACTACCCCCATTTAAAGGGTTCCATCATTGGTATCCATGATACCGCACCGCAACATCAGGTGAGAGGTTATGTCGAGGAGGCCATCCTCGGACAACTTTCGCCGATGTGGTTGAACACACCTCGCGGTGTGATGTTTGCGCAAGTTGTATAGATTTTAATCGTTCGTCGTTCGAGGTGCTGGGTGCTGGGAACAGTCGTGCTTGGTGCTTTGTGCTGGGAACAGTCGTGCTGGGTGCTTTGTGCTGGGTGCTGGGTGCTGGGTGCTTTGTGCTGGGTGCTTTGTGCTGGGTGCTGGGTGCTTTGTGCTGGGTGCTGGGTGCTTTGTGCTGGGTACGAAGTAGAACGGTAAACGAAAAAGCCGTATTTTTTAATGTTTATGAAGCCACGACCCCAGGCTGCCTTGCAGAATTTCAAGCCTCTGTGAACTCAAGCGTAGCGGGTGTTAATTCTTTTCTTTGGCCTATGGGATGCTAGCCTGATCTATTCATCTCGTTTCTGCGAAGAAGACCAAGCAAAATGAATTCAACCACGGATCACACTGATAACACGGATTCTGCCAGCTTCGCTGGCGGGTCTTGAAGCGACCCATCAGTGCCATCCGTGTCATCCGTGGTTGTTTCAAAAGTGTTGGTTCATGGTGTGTTATAGATATACATATCACGTGGGTGAATTATTCAGGCTAGTGTTATGATTTCATCTTACGCAATAGACGATGTGCCCGAATCCGTGCTGCGGTTCTGGCATGAAACGCGTGCTGCCAAGGACCCAGCCGGGGTCTTGGCGTCCAGCGTCGAGTGGTTGGACCTATTGACCAGCCATGATTCCTCTACAGCGTCCGTGTTGGTTGTCGACGGGTCCACCGTGCTCCCCCTGATTCGCAGACCCTATGTCATCAATATGGATCTGGCCGGGCGTCGTATGGGGTGCCGCACGTTTGATGTTCTCAAAGTGTGTGGCGGCGAACTTATTTCCAAGAACGGTGATGTTGACGCGCTGGCTGCGGTCTGGGATGCCGCCATGGACAAGCAGCCCGGCGTCGACGCCATCTGGTTCGATCACGTTTGTGCGTCTGGGCACCTCGAGCTGATCGAGCAGAGCGTTGCTCATTCTGCGCAATGTCGATTACACGTGCTGGAGCGCGATTTGCCGCACTGTCGCACGGTGATGCCGCCGGACTACGACGCCTGCCTTGCGCAACGTTCCTCGAAAAGCCTTTCCCGTCTTCGATCCAAAACGCGCGCGTTGGAACGCGACATTGGCTCGACCTGTGAAATTCATGAATTCCGCACGGCCGAGGAGTGGGCGCCTTACGCGGAAAAGATCGACGCGCTCATGGCTCAGTCCTGGCAGGTACGCATGCTTGGGCATTCTTTCGCTTTGGAGCATCACCGTACGGCGGCATCGCGCGGCATGGTGCGCGCCTTTTTGCTGACCTGCGGTGAAAACGCCGTCGCGTTTACCTTGTACTATAGCGGACGGGAAACGCTGATAGCCGGGTTTCTGGGGTACGACCAACGTTTTGCGCGCCATTCGCCGGGGGCTATTCTGTTCCTAAAGACATTGGCTTGCTTGTATAAACAAGATCCGCCTCGGTATCTGGATTTCGGGGAAGGGGATGCTGATTACAAGGCGCAGTGGAGCAACGACACGGTGCACGTCAATTCGCTGATGGTGCTTCGAAAAACGGCAAAGCTTGAACGCACCTTTGCGCGAGCCTCCCGTTGCGCATCCATCACGCGGGCGCTTCGGCGCGGGTTGCAGCGCGTTGGTCTTGAGCGCTCGCTCGTTCAGCGCTTGAAACGCTCGGGTAACGTCAGCGCTTAAATGCGCGGGCCGTGTTGAGAGAGACGAAGGTAAAGATTATGGTAAAGACGAAGGGGCAGAGCGTATGCCTTAATCTATACCTTGATCTTTACCTTGATCTATTTGCTGTACTGCGCGGGCCGTGTTGAGAGAGACGAAGGTAAAGATTATGGTAAAGACGAAGGGGAGCGAGCGTATTTTTTAATCGTTACCTTAATCTTTACCTTGATCTATTTGCTGTTCCGCGCGGGCCGTGTTGAGGGAGACGAGGGTAAAGATTATGGTAAAGACGAAGGGGAGCGAGCGTATGCCTTAATCTTTATTTTAATCTATTTCCGGAGTTGCCCCTAAATACGCGGGATTTTGGCTGCCAGTGTGCGGCTCCAGGCCTGCTTCTCAAGCACGCCACGCGCGCTGTTGGCACTACGAATTACGTTGTACAGCACGCGGCCCTTCAGTGTGCTCGGGAAGATCAACAGATTCTTTCGCATCTCCGCTTCCTCGGCCCCGAGCCTTCCCTTGTAATGCAGGTCGCCAGGGGCGAGGTCGATCAAGCGTACTTTTCCCGCAATGGCATGGCGCAGGTGAAACAGGTACAAGACCCAGCCCAGCCGTAGCTCACGCTGTGCGTCGTCGTACTGGTTGGCGATCATGTAGTCGATGTCGCCGCTACTGAGCACGACGCGAAAGCC
>JBLHHU010000206.1:0-6391 GCA_047615735.1 Kiritimatiellia bacterium
GGCTCGTCGGCGCAACTCGCGCTGGCGCGGCGCGAAATTCGCTCGGCTCTTGCGGGCGTTGCGCAGGTCACGTTTTTGACCGATGCTAAATTGAAAATGTTAACGTCGCTTGCTGCGCGGTTGTCATTTCTACCTGCGATGAAGAAAAAATGGATGATGGCCAATGCCATTCGACCCTTGTTCGGGTTGTCGAAGGGCGAACCGACAAACGCCACAATTCAGGCCGTGTATTGGTCGGCAGGTCTGGATGCGTCAGCGGATGCGGTGCCAAACCCTGATGTAGGCAGGGCAGGAGTCCTCTATTGTTTGCCGATTATCCCCATGAGCGGTGCCGAAACGGCGGATGCGGTACGTTTGACGGAAGACGTGTGCGCGAGCCACGGATTTGTGCCCTACATCACCTTTAATATGATAAATACGGCGTGTCTTGAAGGCGTTATTAACGTTGCCTTCGATCGTAGCGACGCGACGAAGGTTGCTGCCGCGCATGCCTGCGTCGAGGCTCTGCAGGATGCGTTTGTGGCCCAAGGACTACTGCCGTACCGTTTAGGGATTCACGAGATGCAACGCTTTGTGAATGCGGATGATCCTTTCTGGCAGGTCGTGCGCGAGATGAAATCGGTCTTTGATCCCAACCACATCATCGCTCCCGGACGCTACAATCTGGTGTGAGCGATAAGCAGGTACGCATGAATTCGGAAACGCCATCGGCACCGCTTCGCGGACGTCTCGCGCCGAGCCCAACAGGCGCGTTGCATCTCGGGAACGCGCGCACCTTCTTGCTGACGTGGCTCTCGATTCGATCGCGCAAGGGCTCATTGATTTACCGTCTAGAGGATCTGGATCACCCCAAAGTGAAATCGGGGGCAGCGCGACAGGCGCAGGACGATCTCGTCTGGATGGGGCTGGATTGGGACGAGGGTCCGGGGTGTGAAGGCGCGTTTGCTCCCTATGCGCAATCCGAACGCACGGGTGATTATCGCCGCGCACTCGATGAACTGATTCGGCAGGAGCTTCTGTATCCTTGTGTGTGCTCACGCAAGGACGTTGAGAATGCGCAAAGCGCACCGCATGCAAACGAGTACGGCATGCGCTACGAAGGCACATGTCGCGGCGTGTTCGAAAGCTTTGCGGCCGCTCAGGCACATCTTGGTGAAGGGCGAATGCCGGTTTGGCGCTTTAAAAGTCCAGAAGGGCGCAGCACGCGCTTTGTGGATGGTGTGTACGGCGAGCAGGTCTTGTCTGTGGCAGATGATGTGGGCGATTTTGTGATCGCCCGTCATCCCGACGGCGCCGGCTACATGCTGGCCGTTGTGGTTGATGACGCAGCGATGGGCGTGACCGAGGTGATGCGCGGCGAAGATCTGTTGCCCGCCACGCATCGCCAGATTCTTCTGGCCGAGGCCTTGGGGCTGCCCCTGTCGACCTATATCCATACGCCCCTCATGGTTGGACCGGATGGTAGACGGTTGGCCAAGCGGCATGGTGATACACGCGTCGCGTCCTTGCGCGAGCAGGGTATGGCGCCTGATCAACTTGTGGGTTATCTGGCGTGGACGCTGGGTTGGGGCACGCGTGAACAGCGCTTAATGCCTGCTGATCTACTGGGTGCCTATGATCCCGAATCTATCCCGGTCGAGTCCTTTGTATGTCTGCCTGAGAACATGCCGATGTAGCCGTCAGTTTGATGCAGAATCCGGGTGGGGGCGACTATTTTCTGTTGTTTTCATCTAGGCAAACTGCCAGTCTGGACGCCGATTTTCTATAGGGACAACTCAGGAGTTAAGATGAGCAAAAATACCGAACCGCGTTGGACTGGATCTTTTCCTAAAGTTGGCATTCGACCAACCATTGATGGCCGCCTTGGTGGTGTGCGTGAGGCGCTCGAAAAACAAACCATGAATCAGGCTGCCTCGGTAGCTAAGCTGATCGCCAAAGAACTGCGCTATCCGAATGGCAGCCCCGTCGAATGCGTCATTGCTGAGTCGACCATTGGTGGTGTCGTTGAATCCGCCGCCTGCGAAGACCTTTTTAATCGTGAAAACGTTGGCGTCTCGTTGACCGTTACGCCGTGCTGGTGTTACGGCTCTGAGACCATGGACATGAACCCGACTCGCCCCAAAGCGGTCTGGGGATTCAACGGAACCGAGCGCCCAGGCGCCGTCTATCTGGCTGCCACGCTTGCCGGACATTCCCAGAAGGGGCTTCCTGCGTTTGGCATTTATGGGCGCGATGTACAGGACGCCACGGACACCCGCATTCCTGCTGACGTCAAAGAAAAGTTGCTGCGCTTTACGCGCGCGGCCTTGGCTGTTGCGACCATGCGCGGCAAATCCTATCTGTCGATGGGCGGCTGCTCAATGGGTATCGCCGGGTCGATCGTGGATCAACCGTTTTTCGAAAAGTATCTCGGTATGCGCGTTGAGACGATTGACATGACCGAAGTGTTGCGGCGCATCGACAAAGGCATTTTTGATCAGGCCGAATACAAAAAAGCGCGCGCCTGGGTGAAAGAAAATTGTCCTGAAGGTAAAGACTACAACGCACCCAAAATGCGACGTTCGCGCAAGGCCCTCGACGCGGAGTGGGATATATCCATAAAGATGGCACTGATTACGCGCGACCTGATGGTTGGTAATCCTAAGCTGGCCGAGATGGGCTATGGCGAAGAGGCTCAGGGTCACAACGCGATTGCCGGTGGGTTTCAAGGGCAGCGGCAGTGGACCGACTACAAGCCCAACGGCGATTTCATGGAAGCCATGCTGAACACCTCTTTTGACTGGAATGGCACACGAGCGCCGTACATGGTCGCTACCGAAAACGATGCGCTCAACGGCGCGTCGATGCTGTTTAATTATCTGCTGACAAACACGGCCCAGATCTTCGCCGATGTGCGCACCTACTGGAGTCCGGCAGCGGTGAAAAAGGCCACGCGCCATACGCTGACGGGTACGGCGGCCAGCGGCATCTTGCATCTGGTTAATTCAGGTCCGGCCACCCTCGACGCCACGGGCGAGCAGTCGATCAAGGGCAAGCCTGCCATGAAGCCTTTTTGGGAGATTTCGGCAGCCGAGGTGAAGAAGTGTCTCAAAGCCACGACGTGGCATCCGTCCATCACCGAGTATTTCCCGGGCGGTGGTTGGTCGACGCGCTTTACCAAAGGCACCAAGGGCAACATGCCGGTGACGATGTGTCGCATCAATCTTTTCGATGGGCTGGGTCCAGCGCTGCAAATTGCCGAAGGGTATTCGGTCGCGCTGCCTAAGAACGTACACGATACCCTTGATGCGCGCACGAGCCCAACATGGCCAACAACATGGTTCGCACCCAAATTGACCGGCAAGGGACCCTTTCGGGATGCCTATTCGGTGATGAATGCCTGGGGTGCCAATCACGGCGCGATCAGCTACGGCCACATTGGCGCGGATCTGATTACGCTCGCCGCGATGCTGCGCATCCCTGTTTACATGCACAACGTGGATGAAGCAAAAATCTTTCGCCCAACGTCTTGGAACGGGTTCGGTACGTCCGATCCAGAGGGCGCGGATTACCGGGCCTGCGAAAACCTTGGTCCGCTCTACGGATGATGGTGAACCCGCGCGGCCTTGTTACGGTTCGACGATCATCACGCCGCGCATGATACGCCAATGGCCCGGAAACGTACAAATGTACGGGTAGATGCCGGGCTTGGCGGGCGCCGTGAATGCCTGTTCAGATTTGCTGTGCGGATCGACGAGCGGTGTCGCAAAAATGATGTCACCACTATCGGGCACATAGGCCTTGGCCATGGCGTTTGGCGCGGCTGCCATGGCGTCGGCGAGGGCACCCACGGTCGCCGCTTTACCGGGCAGGGTGATGACGAGGTTGTGTTGCATGTGGTCGATGTTGTCCAGCGTGAAGGTGTAGGCCCGGCCTGCTTTGACGGTGATGTTCGTCACGTTGTAGGCCATTTTTGCAGGAACCGTTTTGATGTAGATCTGCGTTTCGCTGACCGTGGCAAAGACGGCATCGTATGCGTCTGCGCGACGTGTCTGCGCATCGGCGTCAGCCGTATAATTCAGTCCCGCCGGTTTCTGGCCGACCGATGTACATATATAGATCTGGATTCGGGGTGGGGGCCAGAGATCGTCCAAATCGTAAGCGATTTTGTTGATACCTTTGTTGAGCGTCAGCGTCGTTTGCGCGCCACGTGAATGCACGCTCATGTCATTAATCGTCATCACGTCGTTTACCCAGATCGTCCCGCGCGAGTGGTGGCTGAATCCGATCATCAACTCCTGGTCGCGATCACTCAGCAGCCAAATTGTGCCTCGTCGTTTGTCGGTTTTGGAAACGGCGTCTGCGGCAATGTAGGCCTCGTCTGCAATTTGTAGAATAGGGAACTCCGGCCCAAGGGGTGGCTCATCCAACAAGGACAGGACGCCCAGCACGCGTGCAAGCGGCGCGTCCTTTTCGGCAAAAGGCATGGCGTGCAGCACGTGCGACCAAGCGGGGTCGGATTGACGAAGATAGGAAACGGCACTGGCGACGGCGATGTGCAAACTTGGATCCGTTTCGTTCAGTAGGTCGGTTGCCGCCGTCAATGCTTTCGGCCCCAGCGCCGGTGCCCAGTTGACCAGTGAACGCGCAGCAGCGCGCTTGACGTTGCTGTTGGGGTGCCTGAGCAGGGATAGGTAGTAGTCTGTTTCGGAATAGTCGGACAATTTTTCAAACTGCCACATGATCTCCAAAGCGAGCACATCATGACCTTCGATCGCATTCAGTCGTGTTTTCGCTGCGGCCAGCACGTCGCTGCGTACGTGGTTTTCCAGTTCGATGCGCGCCAGTTCGCGAACACGACTTTGTGGATGCGCAAGCAGGTTGAATAATCCGGGTAGCAACTGACCGGCGATCCGCGGTTTTTTCAGCAGCGGCTTGGCAGGGCGATGCATACGCCAGATGCGTCCGTGTGTGTAATCGCGGTTGGAATCGCGAATCGAGTGCTGCGCATGGCCGATGATGGGATAGTAGAAGTCTGAGATATAGAGAGCACCGTCCAATCCGAAGCGCATGTCTGTAGGGCGAAAAGACGTGTTGGACGAGGCGATTAGCACACTGCTTTCGCCGTCCTTTTTCCACGTGCCCCGATCGCGTTTGAGGGGGGTGTATAAAACCTGGTTTTTGCCCAGTAGGTGCCCGGTGAGCAGTCCGTCAGCCCATGCGTCTGGAAAGTGAGGGCTGTTGACGAAGTTTAGCGTGGAGCCTTTATCGTCCCGAAATGGCATGCCTAGTGAACCTGGGATATGGGTGCCGAATGGCGTCCATATGGAATAGTAATCCAAGTCGCTAATCTGGCCACCGCCAGCCATTTGCATCGATTCGCCCCAACGGTTAAACGAAATCTTCCATGGGTTGGGGTGGGGTAACTGACGACGCAGGTCTAACGCGCGCGTTGCAGGATTGTAGAATAGATGGCCTGCGTTTTTGGTGTGAACCACGCCGTAAATTGTTTCAATTTGCGCACGATGGAATAAAGCCTCGTTTATGATCACCTCGCCCTGCGGTGTGCGGGCTAAAAAACCGCCATGATGTGTGTCCGTGGTGTCGAAGCCGCGCAGTAATTCCGTTTCCTCGTCGGCCTTGTCGTCGCCGTCGGTGTCGCGCAGAAAAAGCAGTCGGCCCGCCACGGCTGCGATAACGCCATCTTTGTAAAAAACAAAACCGTCGGGCAAGGTGAGGCCCGCTGCGAAAACGGTTCGTTTGTCGGCGCTGCCGTCGCCGTCTTCATCCTCGAAAATCAGAATCGTGTCATTTGCAATCGTGCCCGGGACCGGTACTGGATAGCTGGCGAAGCTACAAACCCATAGCCGCCCTTTGGCGTCGAATTGAATCTGTAGCGGATTGATCAACTCCGCAAACCGCTCGCTTGAGGCAAATAGGTTAACGGCAAAGCCATCCATGACGGTGAAGTCCTCCAGGTCCTGCTCTGCGGTTTTGATTTGGCCTAGATGCTTGCGAGGTGCACGGTTCTTGGATGGTGCCTGTTTGGTGGGTAGGTCGCCGAGGGGGACGACGCTGTTCAGGTTGGCGGCCTGACGATGAATCGCGTAGTCGATCAACTCGGCCAAATAGATGTGGTGGGGTATTTCGGTGTTGTACTCGTAGGCGCGCTCGCGCAACCCGTAGTAGTGAACGCCATTGGCGGGGTGATACGCCGTGGCAACGTCGCGCGCCTTTCTGGAAACCAGCGTCGTCAAATTAAGGAATCCAGGGGTATCGTCGATGATTGCTGCAACGGTCTTAGGCGGTGCGAGTTGTTTGGCGAGCTCACGTGCGATGGCTTGATTGCCTCGAGCGTTCAGGTGCATGCCGTTTGTCGTGAGCGGTCCTTTGTTGCGATTGCGACGTTCGA
>JBLHHU010000207.1:0-6381 GCA_047615735.1 Kiritimatiellia bacterium
AGCCATCCGTGCATGGTTTCTCCGGCACTCTTAAGAAATTCACAGAAGGTCGCAAAGGACACGAAGGAAAGAACCCTCCCTCGCGCTCCGCGCCACGGTGGGCAAGCCACCGGGCTCCAATGTTGGAGCGCTTAACCCAGTCCCAGCTATTCCGCTTGGAGTCCGGTGGGCTCCACCGGCAGCAGTGGTTGAGCCTTTGCGTCCTTCGCGATCTTCTGTAAATGGTTTGAGAATTTGACGCTGGAACCCCTTAAAGTAGCAGCATTCGCGTCTGTCCCTAGTACGCTCTGGTACGCGTCGAACGTCGCTGAATCAGGCTCTGGCGTACGCGGCAACAGGCTCAAATCATGGGTTCACATTCTCGGCGCCATGTTTTAAGTTCACAGAATGCCAGTTTTCAATATTGCTTCGCAAGCGTGCGACAATTTTCGGATGCAAGGACGACCGTTCGTTCTTCTCGTGGGGATCGTCTTTCAGGTTGTATAACCGAAACGGTGCGGTATCCCAGCTATGCAGATTGCGATATTGGGTCGTGTCCTTGCCGTGATAACGAAGCAACAGCTTCCAGTTTCCCTCGATACACCAAAGATATTGTAGAGCGTCGTCGGGATGATCCGGTGTCATGTTGTGCACGGAGTGGCTAACGCCGAATACCTTCTTGCGATTCTTTCTGGCCTTCTCGTCGAGCAGGTTAATGCCTTTAAGCGTTTCGGGAGCGTTGACGCCGGCGGCGGCAGCAATCGTTGGAAAAAGGTCAATCGCATGAGCAAGGTCTGGAGCACGCGCAGGCGCGATACGTCCCGGCCAGGAAATCATAATAGGGGTGCGAATACCATTTTCATAAGGCGAGCTCTTTGACCGCTGGGCATAGTTGTTCCATAGCTTCTGGTTCGGGTCACCCGCATTCGTACTAACCGCAGCCCAACCATTGTCGCAGATGTAGATGACGACGGTGTTTTGGGTCAACTTTTTCTCGTCCAGGAAGCCGAGCAACTCTCCACAGGTTTCATCGAACCATTCACACATCGCGTAATATTTGGCGACATCTGCAGCGCGTCCCTGTTGTGTATATTTGTCCAACAAACGCGGCGGTGGATTGTGTGGGGTATGTGGCAGGAAGGGTGCATACCACAGCAGGAAGGGTTTCTTTTTTTCAACGGCCATGTCGATGAAGTCCCGCACCGGCTTCATTCCTTGACGCCCAATAACCAGCCCTGCGTCGCCGTGCCGTCCGCCTCGCTTCGGTTCGCCGTGAGTCATGCCATGGGTGAATCCGCCGTCCCTGAACGATCCTTCCCACCACTTCCCGGACTGATGCGCAAGATAGCCATTTTGCGTCAGCAGCCTTATAAAGCTCGGGAGCTTGTGGAATTTCTCCTGGACGTGTTCATCACGTGCGGCTCGGTTGCTATAACCATCGACGTCGTTGCCAGTGACCCCATGTTGAAACGGGTAAAGCCCGGTCACCATCGAGGCAAGTGACGGGCGGCAAAGCGGTGCCGCAACGTAGCCGCGCTCAAAAACGAGACTGCGCTCAGCCAGTTTGTCCAGGGAAGGTGTTTTGATCTCCGCATGCCCCATAAATCCGTAATCCGTCCATGCCTGGTCATCACTTAAAATGAACACAATGTTGGGTGCCTGGGCTGCTGCGAATACGTGGGTAGCAACGACAATGAGTAGCGCCCCAAAAAACATGGGGGGCACCTTAATGTTAAACGATGTATGCATTGAATCTCCTGTGTATTTTTCCTTAGCGAACGCTGGCACCGCGGGGTTGGTTGTTCGGCTATTTCTGGCGATCGCTGCTACGTTTGGCGAAGAATCTGTCCAACAGTCTGATTCGGGTGCTGTTATCGGGAACCCTCGACAATATTATGGAAGCGATCGTTCGACTTTGCCGTTCTTCGTCAGGAGCGGCGCTCGACACCCTCGTTCACATCCCTATGCCAGTCTTTCAGTAACATGAGAAGTTCTTGCGTCACTTCCGGGTGCTGTTCGACGATGTTTCGTGTTTCGCCCAGGTCATTCCGTAGATCATACAATGCTGGATCAGAGAAGTCGGTCGTCGTGACGAGTTTGTAATCGCCCTTTCTGACCGCAAGCTGTTTCTTTAAACCCCAGAAAAGAGGACGAGGAGCGAGTGCTTCACCTTTGGTCAGATGGGGTAACAGACTGACGCCGTCCACTTTTACATCTTCAGGGAGTAAGGCGCCGGCCATCGCCGCTATTGTCGGCAGCAGGTCCGCACCCATCAGCGTCGCATTCGAAACCCGCCCTGCTTTAATCGTGCCTAGCCAGCATGCCGTGGCGGGTACGCGGTGACCGCCTTCCCAGATCTGGCCCTTTCTCCCCTTGAGTTGGCCTGCCGATCCCGGGTTCGATGGCCCGTTATCAGAGAAAAAGAAAATGAGAGTGCGATCGCTTAGACCAGCCCGTTCTACCGCTTGACGGATACGGCCGACACCGTCATCCATGACTTCGATCATTTCCTTGTAAACATCGAGTGTGACCGGATCCTTGGTCCTGCCCTTTTCTCGCGTATAGCGGGGGGGATCCTTGCGACCCTGATGGGGATAGTGCGGGGCTTCGTGAGCCAGATAGAGCAAAAATGGCCTGTCCTTATTCCGCTGAATAAAATCAACACCGTGATCTGTGATGAGATCCGTCGTATAGCCCTCCTCCGGACTCAAGGCGTCCTGTTTCCACCAGTCCTCCTTGCCGGTTTGGTCCAGGTGCGCGTGATAATCCACGTTGCCGCTCACGTATCCTATAAACTCATCGAACCCTTGTCGGACCGGGTTGTAGTCGGACTGATACCCCACATGCCATTTGCCGAATAGCGCGGTCGTGTAACCGACGGTCTTGACGACCTCGGCGAACGTCGTTTCATCGAGATCCAGCCCCGTGTGACGGTGGCTCTTTGCGGTAACAACACCTGTGATGCCGGTTCGCTGCTGGTATCGACCCGTCAGGAGTGCCGCTCGTGTTGGGCTGCATACCGCAGCATTGGAATGAAAGTCGGTAAAGCGGATGCCGTCCGCGGCAATGGCGTCAATGTTGGGTGTCTGGAAGCGCTTACTTCCAAAACAGCCCACGTCGCCATATCCCAAATCATCCGCGAGAATGATGATGACATTGGGTTTCGTTGCTGCCCTTGCAGCTGTTGCGCCTAGCGGCAACAGGGCCGCTACAATAAAGCAGCATAGCGTCGTTCCCGTGCGCGTCGCGATCCGTGTCGTCGAACGTCGTGATGGTCCATTCATCTTGTTCTCCCGGGCACCATTTTCTGATTATGCTGCAGTTGACTCAACTTCAAAGAACGGGAATCTATCAATTCATCATCAATATTGACGATACGATACGTGATCAGAGGATCCGCCACGGTCGTATCAAACTCGATGAGACCAAAAGAACATTTGCTGTTGTAGCCCATGATGAATTCAGATCCCTTGGCGTTTTCCATAAGGCCATGCGTGTGTACGTTTGTAAGTCTTGAACTCATCACTTCATACAGATCATATCCGTTGGCTCGTTCTATCTTGCGTAGGTCGGTGCGATGTCTATCCGCAGCCATCAAGAGAACGCCGCCAATGTGATGCGTCTCAATGAACGAGAATATCTCTTCCCGCTCTTCGGGGAAACCATCCCAGGTATCCTTGCTACGTTTGACTCCCGGACTCCACGGCACAGGGGATGCCAGCACCTTGAATTTCCCCGCGGATGATTTGAGGCTCTCAAACAACCATGCTTTCTGAGCGGCGCCCAGCATAGACCCACCTTTCAGATCTCGGTAGTACCGACCATCGAGCATGATGAAATGAACGTCGCCAATGTGGAAATCATACCAACAACCGGGTTGTTTTCTGCCGCCGCCATAGGCGGGGTTGTTCCAGTTCTGCGTGAAGATATTCCACACCTCGCGCTTCCATTTCGGGATCTCGATATCGGGACCAGGAATACAGTCATTGATACCGAAATCATGATCATCATAAATAGAGTAGACGCTTGTTGACGCGACCAGTTGTTTCCATTCCGGGCGGCTCTGACGGCGGTAGTAACAGTAACGCTGGGTCAGCGGATGAACCGGATCATCAATGTAAACATTATCTCCCAAGAGCAACAGTGCACTCACATCCCGCTTGTCTATGGTCGTCCACATTCTCTCGTATTGCGGCGTGAAGCCGGCGCCGCCACCAAATGCGATGCTGAAGCGGGATGGCGTGGCCTGCTTTGGGAACGTCCGAAATCCAAACGTTGGCCCAGTTTCTTCGCTGTTCACGCGTACGTTGTAACGGTATTCGGTATTTGGCCTGAGTCCCGAAATTAGAATTGTAGCGGTATGGTCCGCCGCGCTGGACGTTCTGGCGTTGCCTATAAATGGATCGGACGTCGGCCCATTTTTAGAAACAGCTTGGACCATAATCTGCACATCGGTTTCGTCTGCCGTACGAACCCAGAAACGTGCCGAAGCGTCTGTGACCGAGCCAAGCAGGGGGCCATGTAGCAATTGTTTCTGTCGCGTTTTGATCCATTCTTTGAATTCGTTGTGTGCATATAGCGGCTCAAGAATCTCACGGGGCCCAGCGTGAAGACGCTCAATGGATAACCCGTTGTCGACGGCCTGTTGGGCGTAATTGAACGCCGCGGCGGCATCATCACGTTGGCAGGCAGCCATGCTAAGTACGAAGCAGCGTTCGGCATCATCGATGGGGCTGTTCATCTTGTGCTGCTGGTTTTTTTCTACCAGCTCGATCGCGGCATCTGTTTTGTCTAAAGCCAGAAGGCGTACTGCATTCCGACCCGGATCATGTTGAGCAACCGCACTAGAAGATAGCGCCAAAAGTATCAACAGCCCACTCCGTCTCGTTTTCATCATGTTTCTTCTCTCGTCCAAAGCCCAACATCACGTTTTGCCGTGCCCCTGAAATGACGTGCACGCTGATGTTCGACCAACTCGCTCACTCTTTCGAGAAGCTGATTTCGTGAAAGGGGATGACGTATTCAACGCGCTGATTCCCTCGAATGTCCCATATTTCTGCCATCACACTCGGTCTGTGGCCCGAAAACGTGATGGTCAGAAGCCCAAAATGGTTATCCATGACGGGGCCCTCTATCCGATTTCTATTCGGCGTGGCAAACGTCCACGTTTTTGATAGTCCACTTGATGTAATGTCGTACAGGGGGTAGCAATCTTGATGTTTAAACTTCGAGATTTCCGCGTAGTGAACATCCCCGCTAAGGACGACAAGATGATTGGCCTGCGTTTTCTTGATGAGCTGAACGAGGCGTTCCTGTTCGTGCGGAAAATTAGCCCATGCTTCATAGCCATTATATTCAATTCCGAATTGTGTGCCTGAAGCGAGGATGCGAAAATCTGCTGGCTTACTCAGTTCGTTTTCAAGCCAGGCCCATTGCTGCTCACCTAGGAGCGTCGTTGAGGTGTCGGTATGGGGCGCATAATCTAAATGATAAAAATGGCGCTTTTCCTTGTTCGCCTGATTCGCCTTCTTGACCAAGTCATCCCTGAAGGTGCGGCCGTCCAACAGAATGATATGTATGGTCTTGTCTCCCGCCCTTCGAACGACCGAATGGTATATTCCTTCGTGCTGATATCTGTCTGAATCTTTGGGCTCTTCGAAGAATTCTAGAAAGATCTGCTTGGACGCGTCCTTATGCGGGTAATGCTTCCCCGCATCATTTTGCCCATAATCATGGTCGTCCCATGTCGCGAGAATGTCGGTGTGCCTTTTTAAGTTCTGATACGAGGGTTTGCGTCCCATTTGCCGGTACGCGTCGCGGAGTACGTCCATATCCGTGGTGTCGCCATAGATGTTATCTCCCAGAAAGAGAAAAAGGTCGGGTTGATGCGTAACGACCATATCAAAAATGGGAAGAGGATGTTTCTGACTTCCGCACGATCCAAAGGCGATGGTGAAAGTGGCGACTGGGCTGGATTCGCTTTCTCCACATGCGCAATGGCATATGAAAAGGAGAACAGCGAGTGACCTGCAGAGTGCATTCATTTTTCTGATACCCATTATTTATCTACAGTCGAACGTCTGCAATCAGGCTTTGCCGCGTCTTATTGGCCGTTCTGAAGCACTCACTAATTTGAACCGAGTCAGGCGAACCACCCAAGGCTGAAAGCCAGAATGACGCTTATGAGGTCGATGATTAACCACGCCCCCAATATCATTGTGCCAACGCGCTTCCGAGAGGGGTTCTTTGATATCTGCCCTGCGAGCCAGATTGCAGCACCCGTTAGCAAGACAATGGCATTTACTGAGCCGACAACGATCTTTAGCCAATCCATCTAATCTATCCATTTTTTCTGCCCACGTCAGCGTTGATGCTGCGGCGCGATCACGACGCTAGCCTCCG
>JBLHHU010000208.1:0-6339 GCA_047615735.1 Kiritimatiellia bacterium
CTACACGAGAACGAACAAGTGTATCGCGTCTATCCACGCCCAGCGAAACCTAACTTTAACGACGAAGCCGTGCGCGATGCGTTTATAAAAGGAAAAGGCAACGCCATGGATCTGCGCGGCGAAGAATCGTTACTTCACATCCCCATGTACCAAAGGCGCTGGTATTCAGCCTTTGGCCACGAGCTGTTTAATCCAGGGCCTTCCTATTCGGCCGCAAACCGCAAGAAAGCGATCGCGGCCAGAAGTCCATTTTTCGGATACACAACGTTGATTACCGAAAACCCGGCCTATTACACACAGTTGGAGCTTGCTGTAGGTGTTGGCCTGACAATCCGCTTGGGATTCAATCCAGGGGAATTACTTGACCTCTTGGTCGGTTTTGCATCTCTGGACTTGTATGGGGACGATCTTTAACGCAATCTCCCGATTCTTGACCGTCACGTACCCAATGCGACGACCCGTTGAACCGCGACAATGACTCGGCAAAGGAAATGCTAACATGAAGGATTTATACAGACAGCTGATCGAGTCCACCGGCGACGACATCACACGCGAAGGCCTCGTCAAAACACCCGCCCGTGCTGCGGAGGCGTTTGAGTACCTGACACAAGGCTACAAAAAATCGATCGAAGATGTTGTCAACGACGCCATCTTTGAATCCGAGAATGATGAAATGGTCATCGTTAAGGGAATCGAATTCTTCTCCCTATGCGAACATCACCTTCTACCGTTTTTCGGTCAATGCCACGTCGGCTATATCCCCGACGGGAAAATTCTCGGCCTCTCGAAGATCGCACGTATTGTTGACGTCTTTGCACGCCGCCTGCAGGTACAGGAAACGCTGACCTATCGGATCGCGTGTGCCCTACGTGACATTGTCGGCGCTCAGGGCGTTGGTGTTGTCGTCGAGGCCAAGCACATGTGCATGATGATGCGCGGCGTAGAAAAGCAGAGCTCGATCATGAAAACATCCGCCATGTTAGGTGCCTTTCGCTCGAGCGACTCAACACGCAACGAATTTCTCAGCCTGATTGCTTGAGCGTATGTTCCAGTAGCCACGCGTAGAGCGGATCACCGGCGTATGCCCTGCCCCATGACGCATGCCCGACGCCATCGTAAAGCGTCATTTTTGGATCGCCTCCAATTGCGTTAAGCGCATCCACCATATGCGTCGTTGATTCGGGTATCACGACACGGTCCTGCATGCCGTGAAACGCCCAGACAGGAACGTCCTTCACGAGATCCGCGTCACGCGGGTCGCCCCCACCACAGACTGGCGCAATAGCGGCAAAGCGCTCTGGGAAATGCATCGCCGTGAACCACGTCCCGAATCCGCCCATCGACAGCCCTGTCAAATAAACGCGTGTTTCATCGACGTTGTATTTACGCCGAACCTCATCCAACAGATCAACCACCGCAATGGGCTGCCACCACGCCCCAGGGTCGCACTGTGGACTGACAAGGATAAACGGGAACGCGCGGCCCTCGCCAACCAACCTTGGCGGGCCCTGATCGCGAACAACCTCAAGGTCGAGTCCGCGCTCGCCTGATCCATGCAAGAAAATCACCAATGGCCAACGCGTCGTCGCCTGCGGCCCGTCATCCGCGGGCAAATCAATATGATAGCGATGTTTGAGTAAGCCATGCTGCTTCTGTACCCCGAACCACCATTCCGAACACGACGCCGACGGGCGCGTGCGGCCTTTGAAAACACCATCCGCAGCTTTTGCTTCGTACAATGACGCCAGTAGCTCTGCGGCCGAGGGATGATATCTATAGCCCATGCGCTTTGCCGTTGCCTTGAATTCACGAATGGCGTCGGCGTGCACGCGCTGAATGTCAGCACTGATCCCTAATGTATTCGGCAGCGCATTAGAATCGACAGGGAGGCGCTGATCCACTTCGGACGACGCCCGAAACAGGGTAACAAACTTTCGATACAGGACCACACCGTCAGAGATAACCTCTAGCATAGCGCCATATCGACCGAGCGCGCGGGCTTCGGTGACCCGTGCTCCCGCGGCATCGAAATACGACGTCGTTGATTGGGCCGACGTCATCAACGCGGCGACAGCGCGGGGTAATTCCCACTGAATCTCAGGGAATTCGCTCGACGAGAAGACATCCCATGTATCGACGTGTGCACGTTGCTGCACCGCGCGTCGACGTGCGCGCATCGTGTTTAACAGAAATCGTTTCACCGCACGCCTTTCTTGCTCCACAGGGAGAGATGATCACGCCTGAATTAGGCCGACCATGTCAAACAGACGTATCCCAAGACCAAAATGGAAGCGAGGACGATACTGATGATGAGAACGCGGCCAAGACGTTGATCGACCGCTTTGCGTACGTAGTTGATTTCGTGATTGTAGCTAGCGTCACGACGCAGAGTCTCCTGTAGTGCAGTTTCCAGTAGAGACTGATCATATGGATGCTGTTTCATCAACCAACTTTAAACAGCGGAACGCGGCACCGTCAAGTGGCCGCTGGATTGCCCCACCTCTCCCTCTTGCTAGAAACACAGAACACTAGAGGCGCGGCGAAGATATAAAATCGGACCAAAATCCGGATTTTTCTAGATCGATCAAACACATTTTTATATATTTACCGGTTATATATGCGATTACCTTTTACACGTAAGATACTCATCGATTGGGCCGGTCAGCAGGTCGTCAATGACGCCGAAGCCATGGTGGAACGCGGCGCTGTGCTTCAGGCCGATTTTGATGCCCCCACCATCAAAGGCGCCATTCGCTGGAACAACAGGGAGCTCAACACCTCACTCACCATCATGTCCGGTGCCATGGTGGACAATCACTGCCCCTGCTATGCAAACCAAGAGCGAGGCGTTGTATGCGCGCACGTCATTTCACTTGCCCTGACCCTGCTGAAACGCGCCACAGATCCACGTCGTGAGGCGAAATACCAGGAAGAGCGAAGACGCGCTTCACGAATCGCCGCCATCAGCGAAGCGGACTACATCCAGCGTGTTTCCGCCGACACGGACGGCGCAAAACCCTGCCGCCTTGAACTAAGCTTCGACAAAGACTGGAAACAGACCGCCCCAGGAGAACCGCTCGTACTTCTTTGTCACGTGACATCCAGCGGTCACACATTCACGGCGGAAGAGGCGCCGCGAGACGTACCTTTCACCTTCTCACGCATTGACGAAGCCTTGCTCTACGTGCTGGAGGACATTTGCGAAGGCCCAATCAGCGATCGCATCGAATTGAAACTCGCCGATCTTGCGAATGTGTTTCAGGTCGCCCCCGGCAAGGACATCGGCCTACCCGATGGCAGCTCGTTGGTTATTAGTCAGACCCCCATGGCCACACGCATCCGAATCGATCTGGACCATGAAAACGGCGAACTCATTCTGATTGCGCACACAGAAGTGCCTTTCGTCAAAGCCGGCGAATTCCCCCATCACCTCGTCACCGATTCTGCGGGTTGGGTTGCCGGCGATGGTCAGGTCTGGCCCTTAGAGAACCTGCTGCCCCTACCCTATCACGGCATTTATGCCGAGCCGATTATTCTCAAACGCCAAGACGTCATGCGTTTTCTTAAACAAGAACTGCCTCTGCTCAGGCAGTACGCACCGATCGAATCCGAGATCACCGAGGACCTGCTTACCATTGAAGCCGCGCAACCACGTCTTCATCTGACCGTACGCGGCAGCGCGGCCTCCTTAAGCGCAACATTGCAGGCCGATTACGGCGACGTCGTGTTGACGGCTGGGAAAAAGGATGCCCGCGAACACTTTGCGATTCCGGACGAGGAGGATTTGCTTCGCTACACCGTCAGAAATCCTGCAGCAGAACAGCAGGCACTAGCCGAAATGGGTGCTCTCGGCATGGCAGGCGAACACGGAGAGGCCCTCAACAGTATCGTCGGCCGGCGTGAGGTCCTAAACTTTCTAGGGAGCGGATTTCCCGCTTTACGCCGACGCGGCTGGCGTGTGGACCTCGAAGGGCGCGTTGCGCCTCTAATGGACGACATGGAATCCGCAACACCGGTGGTTCATATTCACGAAGGTAGTGACAACGGTTGGTTTGAAGTCGGCCTCGACATTGAAGCATCCGATGGCGCAAGTCTGTCGCAAGCCGAGGTCCAGCGCGCCCTGCTGAAAGGCGAAAACTTTGTCGAGCACAACGGACGGACCTTGCTGCTCGACGCGGACGCCATCCGCGGCATGCAAGACGTCTTCGAAGATTGCGCCTCCGGCGAGGCCTCCCAACCCGGCTGTTTCCGCCTGTCGAACCTGCACGCAGGCTTCGTACAGTCCTCGTTGGATACCTTAGATGGTGTCGACGTTGAGGACCTCCCTGCATGGCGCCAGCGCGCAGCGCAAGGCAATCGCGCCACGACTGTTGAACCCGTGAAAATTTCCTCCAAAGTGAATGCCACCTTGCGGCCCTACCAACAGGAAGGCGTCAACTGGTTACGCTTCCTAGAAAAGAACAATTTTTCAGGGATTCTTGCCGACGAAATGGGATTAGGCAAAACGCTTCAAACGCTCGTCTGGCTCGATTTAAAACGTCACACGCCCGAAGCTCAGGGACGCCCGACATTGATCGTATGTCCAACCAGTATCGTTGAAAACTGGGAGGCCGAGGCCAAACAGTTTACGCCCCATCGCAGCGTCCTACTGCTCTCAGGACCGGACCGCCACAAGAAGTGGGAAGACCTACCAAATTCCGACATCGTCGTCACATCATACGCCCTGATCCGGCGCGACCTTGAACGTTTTCTAGAAATCGAATTTGCGGCTATCGTTCTCGACGAAGCACAGCACATCAAGAATCATTCCACGCAAAATGCCAAAGCAGCCAAACAGTTGCGTTCCATTCACAAGCTTGTTCTGTCCGGCACACCTGTCGAAAACAGTGTTTCAGACTTGTGGTCCATCATGGACTTCCTGATGCCGGGCTACCTGGGCAACAATCAAGCCTTTCGCGAACGCTACGAAAAGCCGATCGAGCGAGGTGGCGAAGACGCCCAACAGGCGCAGAAAAAGCTTCGCCGAAAAATGCAGCCATTCATGCTGCGTCGCCTGAAACGTGATGTAGCCAAAGACTTGCCGCCAAAAATTCAGAAGGTGGAACTTTTCTCACTAAGCCCAGATCAGCGCCTTGTGTACACGAACCTTGTCAAAACATCGCGCCAACGACTGGCCGACTTGGTTGCGACGCAAGGTTTTCACCGCAGCCGCTTTGAAGTCCTAAAAACCCTCATGCGGCTTCGACAGGTGTGCTGCCACTTGGATCTTCTGAAATTGCCCGATCTGAAAGCCAAAGCGCCATCCGCAAAAATGGAACTATTTTTCGAACTGCTATCGCAGGCCATTGATGGTGGCCATCGCGTATTGGTATTCAGTCAGTTCGTCGGCATGCTCAAAATCCTTCGCAAGGAACTGGAAAGCCAGAAGATCAACTACTGCTACCTTGACGGGTCCACGAAGGAACGTCTGAAGGTGGTGCAGGAATTTAATACCCAGCGTCATATCCCAGTGTTTCTGATCAGCTTGAAAGCAGGGGGAACCGGACTCAACTTGACCGGAGCGGACATGGTTATCCACTTTGACCCCTGGTGGAATCCCGCCGTCGAAAACCAAGCCACCGACCGAGCCTATCGTATCGGACAGAAGCGCACGGTCTATAGCGTTAAACTAATCGCGCGTGACACCGTCGAAGAAAAAGTGCTCGAGCTCCAACGCAAAAAGCAAATCGTGATCGACAGCATCGTCGAATCCGATGAGGCCGTGGTTGAGAGTCTCAACTGGGAGCAGGTCCAAAGCCTGCTCGACGCTTAGCCCGCAAACGACTTACGCGCGAGATCCACGATAACGCTGAATCAGTGCATTCGTGCTTGCGTCATGATTTAGATCCGGCTCGGCATCTGATGTCAGTTCGCTCAACACTTTCTTCGCAAGAACTTTGCCCAGCTCGACACCCCATTGATCGAAGGAATTGACGCCCCAGATCACGCCCTGCACAAAAATCTTGTGCTCATACAGTGAAACAAGCTGACCCAGTACCGACGGCGTTAGTTGATCGGCCAGAATGGTATTCGTAGGACGATTTCCCGTGAATACTTTGTGCTCAACAAGATCATCAGCAACACCTTCAGCAATCACCGCTTCACGCGTCTTTCCAAACGCGAGCGCTTCCGTTTGCGCGAAAAAGTTGGCCATTAACTTGTCGTGATGATCGCCGAGCGCGTTATGGGAGCGACTGAACCCAATGAAATCAGCCGGAATCAGCTTGGTGCCCTGATGAATCAATTGATAAAAAGCGTGCTGCCCATTCGTACCCGGTTCACCCCAGATGATGGGTCCCG
>JBLHHU010000209.1:0-6339 GCA_047615735.1 Kiritimatiellia bacterium
CACTCGCTGATATGACCGAGCATATGGGACGCGATGGAAGGCGTCTTCCGCGCAGGATTGCCTTCGCCCGATCCACCATGGCACGTCGCGCAGACTGTTGCGTAGGTCGTGTTACCGTCGTCGGCAACGGCCGCGCAACCGAGCGCCATAACAATGAGTAAGCATATCGTTTTCATCCCATAGCGAGTATCCCACATAAAGGTAGAAAACGATAGGGCGCAGGGCTCGCGTGGCTGTAGCGAAAACGCGGCTCCTATAGCAGGCCCCTGTTCGTCCCTGGAGTACGAGACTCCGTCGAGCCGCTTGCACAGTAGGCCTGTCCCGAATGCTGCTACTTTAAGCCGTCCGTGCATGGTTTCTATGGCACTATTAAGAATTTCACAGAAGGTCGCGAAGGACACGAAGGAAAGAACCCTCCTTCGCGCTCCGCGCTACGGCGGGCTCCGCCGGCAGCAGTGGTTGGGCCTTTGCGTCCTTCGCGACCTTCTGTAAATGGTTTTAGAATTTGATGCCGGAATCCCTTAAAGTATCAGCATTCAGGCCTGTCCCTTGTCTGCGTATGTTCGTCCCTGGAGGACGAGACTCCGTCGAGCCGTTTGCCGAGAGGTTGCGTTAAGAGCAGAGGGAAACTTGGAGTGCGGTGGCAGAGTCCGAAGCGAGCTTGCGAGTGCCGGACGCCGACACCGCTTTTCTTTGCGACTGTCGCTGATCTGATGCGCAAACGAGCTTTCAGGCGGCGGGTGCGGTGTGCTCCGGCTCTGCCAAAGCGGCGTCGCCGGGCTTCGCCCTCTGCCGCCGCACTCCAAGTTAAGAGCAGAGGCAACACGGGTGGCTCATTATTTCGGTGGCTAGCCGTTGTCGTGGCGGGTGGGACCTGCCATACTATTTGGATGATTTCTAGAGCGATAACGGTTCTGTTCCTGATTTGTACAGGTTCACTGGCGGCGGAGACGCTGGAATTCAACCGTGATATCCGGCCGATTCTCTCCGACCGCTGTTTTAAATGCCATGGGCCGGATGCCAAAACGCAGGAGGCGGGCCTGCGGTTGGACACAGAGGCGGGTGCCCTAGCGTTAATCCACGACAGTGAAACTCGCTATGTGATTGTACCGGGAAAGCCAGATCAGAGTGAGCTCGTGTTTCGTATTTTCGCGGATGATCCTGATGAAATCATGCCGCCGGTCAAGTCGGAGCTGCGTCTGTCTGCCGAGGAGAAGGACCTTCTCAAGCGATGGATCGAACAGGGCGCGGAATTCCAGAAGCATTGGTCTTTTATACCCGTGACTCGCGTCGAGCCCCCCTCGGTGAGCAATCCGGGCTGGTGCCGCAACCCGATCGACAATTTCATCTTGAGTCGCCTCGACCACGAGGGCATGCAGCCCTCCGAGCGGGCTGATCGCCTGACGCTCCTGAAACGTGTCGGTTTTGACCTAACGGGACTGCCTCCGACACCGGAGGAAATCGATGCCTTTCTTGCTGACCGTAGCGGCAATGCCTACGAAAAAGCGGTCGACCGGCTTCTGGCATCCGACGCCTATGGCGAACGCATGGCGCTGATCTGGGTGGATGCGGCGCGCTACGCCGATACAAGCGGATATCAGGCAGACTGGGAGCGCTTTATGTGGCCATGGCGCGAATGGGCGATTGGGGCCTACAACCGCAATATGCCCTTTGATCAATTCACGATCGAGCAACTCGCCGGGGACCTTCTGGAAAAACCGACACAGGCACAATTAATCGCCACGGCGTTCAACAGAAACCATCGCATCAATGATGAAGAGGGCGTGATCGCCGAAGAATTTCTGGTGGAATACGTTGTGGACCGCGTGGAAACGGTCTCGACCGTCTGGATGGGCCTGACCATGGGCTGTGCGCGCTGTCATGACCACAAATACGATCCGCTTTCGCAGCAAGACTTCTATCGGATGTTTTCCTTCTTCAACAATGTTCCGGAGAACGGCAAAGACGGCCGCAAGGGCTACGCCAAACCGTTTGTAGATTTTCCGGTAGCGGATCAGCAAGCGGCTTTCCTGGAAGCAGAGAAGGTGCTTAAAGCCATGGAGGCGAAGCCCAAGACAGGCGATCCGGACGTTCGCAAGGCATGGGCGTCGGATCTGCGTTTCAGTCTGCAGAGCGGGCAGAAGCCGGCCTGGGAAATGGCGGATGTCATTCGTGCAGAGGCCTCGGCAGGATTGACGTTTAAATCACTGGACGATGGCTCCCTGCTTGTTCAACCGCCCGTGGCTATCCATCCCGCGTACGACGTGACGATCACGCTGCCTGCCGGCAAGTTGACGGCGATCCGCCTGGACGTGCTCGCTGATGAAAGCCTGAACGGGCAGGGGCTCGCTCCCAGTGAGAATGGGAATTTTGTGCTGACCGAATTTGAGTTGCTTCTGAATGATGTGGCAACCGCTGAACTGTCGCCGGTGCCCTTGCGGCAGGCGCAGGCGGATTATGAACAGAAAAGAAGACCGGTGGCGCATGCGATTGACGGCAAGCCGAAAACCGGCTGGGCGGTGTTGGGCGGTGGGGATAACGAGGACCGTGCGGCCGTCTTTGTTCTGGAAACACCTGTCGACAACGTTGCTGACCATCAGTGGGTGGTACGGATGAAGCATGACACGGATTATCCCGGGCATTACATCGGCCGCTTCAAGCTGAGCGCCACCGGCGACCCGGCGCCGAGTTTAGATGGACAGAACGCGACCCTTCCGGAGGCCGTCAAGCAGGGGATTCTGGCCGAGACACCGACGTCGGAGCAGGCGAAGACGCTCGACGACTATTTCTTTGAGAATCATCCGTCGATGGCCGAGGCACGCAAGGCGCTCGATGCGAAACGCAAAGCGGTCGTCGATCTGAAGTCCAAAGCATTTGTGCAGGTGATGGTGATGAACGAGATGGAAACACCGCGTGAAACATATGTGTTGAATCGCGGGCTCTATGATCAGCCGGACAAGAGCCGACGCGTCAGCGCGCAGGTTCCCGGCGCACTGGGAAGGATAGACGGCAAGGCCGCGACGAATCGTATGGCTCTGGCGACATGGCTGGTCAACGGGTCGCACCCGCTGACGGGTCGTGTGACCGTGAACCGTTACTGGCAGATGTACTTCGGTAGGGGGCTGGTCGAGACGACCGAGGATTTTGGCGCCCAAGGCAGTCTGCCCAGTCACCCAGAACTGCTCGACTGGCTGGCCTCTGAATTTGTGCGTACGGATTGGGATATCAAAGCCATGCAGAAATTGATCGTGATGAGCGCCACTTATCAGCAGAGCTCGAAGATGACGCCGGAAACATGGGAGCAGGATCCTGTTAATATTCTGCTGGCGCGTGGTCCGCGTTTCCGATTGTCAGGCTATCAGATTCGGGATCAGGCGCTGGCGGCCAGCGGTCTGCTGATTGATCGGATTGGCGGCCCGAGCGTGAAGCCCTATCAGCCCCCGGGGTTATGGGCTGAGGTCTCTTTTCAGGACAAAAAACGCAGCACGGATTTCTTTGTTCAGGATGAAGGCGAGAAGCTCTACCGGCGTAGTTTATACACCTTCTGGAAACGCTCCGTGGCACCTCCCCAGATGGCGACCTTCGATGCGGCGGGTCGCGAAGCCTGTGCGGTGAGACTCGTACGAACCAGTACGCCATTGCAAGCGTTGACTCTGTTGAATGACACCACATTCCTGGAAGCCTCCCGCCACATGGCCGCGCGTATGATGGCGCAGGGTCCGTCGCCGGAGGAACGCATTGGGTATGGGTTAAAGCTGGCCAGTATCGCCGCTGACACGTCTCTGTTGCGCATCCTGACGAAAGGCCTCGCCGACTACCGTGCCTCGTTCGAGGAGGATGTGACGAAAGCGGCAGCCATCCTGCGTGTCGGGGAATCGCCGCAGCACGATCAGCTTGATCCTGTCGAGCATGCGGCCTACACGATTGTCGCATCGGTGATACTGAATCTTGATCAAACCATCACAAAGGAATAAGGCGGTTATGGATCCTGAACACGAATTAAAGCTGATGATGAACCGTCGCATGTTTCTCGGGCAGGCGGCCAGCGGGCTGGGTGCGGCCGCGCTTGGGTCGCTGATGAACACGTCGACCCTGGCTAGCGAGGCTTTGCCACAGCAGAACATGCATTTCCCTGGGAAGGCCAAGCGGGTGATTTACATGTTCCAGTCAGGGGCGCCATCACAGATGGATTTGTTCGACCCCAAACCCATGATGGCGTCGCAGTTTGATAAGGATCTTCCCGAGTCGATCCGTAAGGGACAGCGTCTGACGACCATGACGTCCGGTCAGAAACGATTTCCGATCGCACCCTCAACATTTGAATTCGCGAAACATGGTCAGAGCGGAGCAACGGTCAGTGAACTGTTGCCCCACATCGCTTCGGTTTCAGATGACATCTGTTTTGTGAAATCCATGTTTACGGAAGCGATCAACCATGATCCCGCGATGACCTTTTTTCAGACCGGGTTCCAATTGGCAGGGCGACCGAGCATGGGGTCGTGGTTGTCGTATGGGCTGGGTTCAGAAAACAATAACCTGCCGACCTTTGTGGCGATGAGCTCACGTGGGTCTGGGCGTCCGAGCTGTCAGCCCTTGTATGACCGACTCTGGGGGAGTGGGTTTCTTCCAACCGTTCACCAGGGTGTGAAGTTCCGCGGGCAGGGGGACCCTGTTCTGTTCCTGTCCGATCCTGAGGGAATGGACAAGAAACTGCGCCGTCGCATGTTGGATGATATTGTCAGCATCAATAAAGAGCATCGCGACGATTATGGGGATCCTGAGATCGATACGCGTATTGCGCAATACGAACTGGCTTATCGTATGCAGACGTCGGTGCCCGAGTTGACTGACTTTTCAAAAGAACCCAAGCACGTTCTTGAGATGTACGGGCCTGAGGTGCATAAGCGCGGGTCCTATGCTTACAACTGTCTGCTGGCGCGGCGTATGGCGGAACGTGATGTCCGGTTTATTCAGCTGTTCCATATGGGTTGGGATCAGCACGGGAGTCTGCCCAAGGAGTTGCCCGGCCAATGTCGTGATACCGATCAGGCGTCCGCGGCTCTGTTGAAAGATTTGAAACAACGCGGAATGCTTGATGATACTTTGCTTGTCTGGGGCGGGGAGTTCGGGCGTACCGTGTATTGTCAGGGCAAGTTGACGCGCGATAATTACGGACGGGATCATCATCCGAAATGTTTCACGATCTGGATGGCTGGCGGCGGGATCAAGCCCGGGATGAGTTACGGTGAGACGGATGAATATTCGTACAACATCGTGCGCGACCCAATGCATGTGCATGACCTACATGCGACGATGCTGCACCTGCTGGGGATCAACCACAAGAAGCTGACGTACAAGTTCCAAGGGCGCCATTACCGCCTGACGGATGTGCACGGCCACATCGTTAAGCCGATTCTTGCGTAGCACGGCTGTCGTTTGTACGGTTCATCAGATTGTTGGCTGCTTTCCATTATTTCTCAATATTATCGTATATGCATGGACTTGGCGCTGAATAAATTAATCGTGTCCGATCCCGAGACACTAGGGGGCACCCCTGTGTTTGCTGGCACGCGCGTGCCTTTTCAGAACTTGATCGCCTGCCTTGAGGAAGGCGACTCGATTGATCTGTTTTTATACGATTTCCCGACCGTATCGAGGACACAGGTGATTGCCGTGCTGGAGGCTGCCAAGGAGAAACTCCTTGGATTAGTTGCATAGCATGAGGGTAATCCTTGACGAATGCTTGCCCCGTCGACTGGTTCGTGATCTCAATCCCCATCCTGCTACCACTGTTCCCCGCTAGGGGTGGGCAGGTATTACAAATTGGTGCCTTGTTGACGTTGATTATGCCCGCTTTCGATGTCTTTATCACGCTGGACAGCAATCTCGAGCATCAGCAGAACCTTGAGGCCGTTGATCTGTGCATCATTACTCTACATGCGGTGAATAGTCGGTATGAAACGCTCCAGCCGCTCATACCCGACATACTGAAGGTGGTCGGGGACGCAAAGCCCGGTGTGAACGTTCATCTTGGCGGCTAACGTGTTACTCAGCGGATCCGCCGAATCGCGGGGAAACGAGCCTGTTGTGCGTCATTCCTTGAGGGGCGCCTTCCGCGCGCTTCTGGCTTTGCAAGTTTGAGGTGGTCGGGTATGCTGCGTGACTGTTGTAATCTTCTCTATTCGGAGCCTATTTTATGTTTTCTCATCGTTTTTGCCCTATCCGCTTGCATGGGGCGCTGCTCTGGCTGTTTTGTGCCTTGCTGGTTCCTTGTGGGCTGGCCGATGAGGCCGTGACGAATGACACGCCTGCGATCGAACAGGATGTCGATGTCGAGGC
>JBLHHU010000210.1:0-6338 GCA_047615735.1 Kiritimatiellia bacterium
GTGCGTGACAGAATTACACTGGAACCGCTGTACTTATCGGTTAAGCGCACATCCAGTCCGATATCTCCCGGTGATCTCGACACCTCCAAGCGGGGAAATGCGGCAAGCACCGGATCGTCGATTTCCACAATCGAAAGCATTGGCTTGCCTGGCGATAACAAAGCCGCATACTTCGGATCAAGCAAGGCTGGGTGGGCCAGTACCTTGTCGTTTCCAAACAGCACGAAGGGAGTCAGGTCGTCGACGGCCAAATCGCTGACTAAACTCGACAAGGACGAAAGTGATATTCCGGTTGCCATCACTCCGACGATAATTCCGTCCTTAACCAAAGGCTTACGCAGATTAATAAAGGTTTGCCGGCCAAAAAAAACAGGAGGGCCCCATTGTATCTCTTCGTTGCTCTTGAAGTCCTTAGTGATAGCCTTGAACTCTTCGCGTGTGAGGCCGGAGACACTACGCACGGTAATCTCACCCGCCGGGTTACGCCGAATCCAAAGTTCGTCCACATCGGGCTGCCAGATTGCCACGCCACCCATTTGCGGTGCCGAGGCCAACGCCCCCTCCAAGGTGGCCGCTAGGCGGGTTCGATCAGCAAGTTCGAGTGTGCCATTGGTGACCCGACGAGCGATTTCTTGGATCATGTTTTGGGCCGGAGCCAGATTTGCCATAACCCCACGTTCGATGGAGGTAACGGTCAGTTCAGCGCGTTTCGCTGTAAGCTCCCGAGTATTCTTCAGGCTGGCGGAGGCTGAGATAAACAATACTGAACCGACGGAAATGCCAGTTAGTCCACCAAGGGCGAGCATTAAAACGATGGTTATAGGAAAGCGCAATACGGACCTCGTTGGTTTTCAGGTCTTGGTGGTTGGGCGGGATTATCTCTGTTGATAGATTAAAGGCATTATCAGACTTACAGGTCCATGTGTCGATCTTCAAGTTACTGCACGCAAAGTATGCTCATCTGAACTGTTGTAAGTATGGGCTCGAACCAGACCTCAGATGCGTTGCAGAATTTCGTGGTAAACTGACCTCGTCAACGTCTGGTTGTCGTTGCGGGAGGAAATGGCGGATCGGAGGATCAGTCATGGAAACACCAAACTTAACTTCTCTTCGCGCACTTCGCCCAGCTTGGAATAAAGGGTGCATCGTCGGGCAAGAACGCCCGCTTAAGCCGAAACATGTGTGGGCCATCCGTGTTCGACTGGAGCTAGCATATGGGCCGTTCGCGTGACTTTGCAAAAGTACACTTCCTGCGCATTGCTGACCTTGGTGCAGACCGCAGCAAACGGCAGCTCTCCGCCCTTGGTGTCGATCGACATGAACGGCCCATTGCGGCCATTGACCATGCCCTCCCAATGCTGCGGTGCGGCCCGTCAGACCGGACTTTCGCTGCAACCGCGAAATCGAGTGATGGGTGAATTCACACAGTGCGGACTTTCTTGACCTTCGCAACGGTTGGGCCAAGGTCCGCTTAACAAGAAAATTAGGCCGTTCGTATTGATGTGCTTTTGGCCTTAATGATGGCCTGCAAAGGCGGAATAGATCCCGAATGCCCCGACGATGATCAGGCTGAACGCCCATACAAGATCGAGGTTGAACCAGCTTTTCGAGATGAACTTTAGTCCGAACCACGCATAGACAAACACGGCGATCACAGCGCCTGCAAACGTCATGGCAAAGGTATGGGTGGCCGCGACAAGAAAGGCGGTCATCACATTGTTGCCCATCAGTGCTTGTGCCGCTGCATGGCCGGTCCCTGATACGCTTTCACCTGGGGCCAATAACCCGCAAATGCCAAGGTAAATTGGTACCAGCATCAGTCCCGCACCATGGGCGGTAGCCGCCAGAAACGACCATAATCCCAACTTGGCAGGATGCACGCGTGCCAAAATTCTCGGGTGTCGTCGGTTGATCAACAAATAAGCGCCCATAGCAATCACCAGCACGCCTGCGCCGATGCGAATTTCGCGTTCATTGTCTAAAAGAAAAACCATCATCGAGAACGGCAGTAGAATGACGATCATCGCCAGAAAATGGCCAGTCGCCAGCATCGCGAGCGCCTTGATCATTGCGCTTTTCTTACGCTCGAAAAGCGCAGCAGAGACGGCCAAAGGCCATCCCATCCCCGGATTCACACCATGATAAACGCCCGAAAAAATGACGGCCCACCAAAGGGCCGTCAATGTCATGTCCTCCATCAATTATACTGACGGATAGCAGAAGCTGTCGGTGGAACAATCGCCCCCCTCCAGACGGATCTGGTGGGCGCGGGTGTTCTCTGGGAAATCGATGTAGAAGTCAGGATCAAGGGTAAAGCTGCCATCCTCCCCGACATTGGCCATCACCATCTGTCCGCCTTCTTGATGCGGATAGAACTGGTCGTCCCATGAAGAATAGAGCGAGTTAGTCCAGTACACCCGTTTCCCGTCGCGGCTGATTTCAACCATTTGCGGGCCGTAAATGACATCCTTGCCGTTAGGGTGCTTATGCTCGGTCGCAATGCCGCCAAGCTGGACCTTGCCGTTTAGAACAGGGTTCATCGGATCAGACACATCGTATTGGTGCATCTCGCCCAAACCCCAGCAGGCGACATAGAGGTATTTGTCGTCAAGGCTCAGGTCGATGTCGGTCACCAGCGGTGGCACGGCACCAAAGCCTTTGAGCAAGTCAGGCAGATTTTCGGGATCTTCGGGGCGCGGATCGATGGTGATGACCTTCTTGGACTGCCAAACGCCATCATCATCACGCCACCATGTGAAAATCGCGCCTTGCAAGTTGGTCGTGTCGATCACCACACCACAGAAGCCGTAGGACTTGGTAGGATCATGGGCGGGGCGAATTTCCAACGCCATCTGGTAGTTCTCACCAAAGTCCATCGTCTGGATGTTTTTACGCGCACGCAGGTCCCAGAAATGGATCGAGTGGCCGTATTTGTTAGACAGCAAATCCTCAGCCACGACGCCGTTTTCGTACTGCGGTGGTAGACCCCATTCAGAACTGACCATGTAATCCTGCGGTAGGTTCCACCAGAAATCATAGTGCTTGTCCTGTTTGCCGCGATCCATCTCGTAGCGGCCGATAATTTCAAAGGTTTCGCAATCCATGATGAAGATACCAGGAGGCCCGTCTGTCCCGTCTTCGCCGCCACCACCAAGCGTCGATACATAGATGCCTTCGGGACCACAATGAATCGTGTGGGGGCGCGAATAGCCCGTTTTCTCGAATAGTTCTTCGGGTTCGATGATCTTGTGGATATGCGCCTTCAGCGGATCTTTGACGTCAAAAATAAAGATACGCGACGACCGGATGCCCGGCACGATCAGATAGCGACGCTCCAGAAACGCGTGGCCAGACAAAGGCGATAGCGATGACGAACACGCGTTCCAGCCAAAGTGGTGGAATTCATCGCCCGTGGTTTCGGTCATTACCGTGTGAACGATCTCACCATAGGTTTTCGAGCCTTGGCGCAGGTCAATCACGGCCAATCCGTCGTGTTGATCAGCGTTTTTGCCAAGCATCACCGTAAAGGCAAAATTCTCAGGCGGGGCTTCCATCGCCAGTTTCGCAGATGCATGAAACGTTGGATCCGGCTTCATCGGTTTGTTCATTGGTCTTCCTCCCTAAAATTATCCCCACGTCCATGGGGTTCGAAACATCACAGCTTTGGTCTCTCCTCAGACCTCGGCCACGTTGCATAGCTGAATGGCTCCGCTGATCTTTGTGGCAAGTTGGGTTAGCTGGCGGCCAATATTGTGTCTGTAATCTGTGCCAAACCTGCGCACTGGGCCAACGGCACCGACGCTAAAGGTTGCACCAATATTCCCGATTGTGACAGGGGCGGCGACGCTTGAAATACCGATGTCGATCTCCTGGTCACAATCGGCAAAACCCTGCCGTCGGATCACATCAAATTCTGCAAGCAGGTCTTGTCGCGTGGTCTTTGTGTGGTCGGTATAGGCCTGAAGGCTGCCTTGCATAATGGTGTCTTGGAATGTTTCTTCTGCAAAGGCAGCGATGGCCTTGGAACAAGAACAGGCATGCATTGGGCGCTCGCCGAGCCCAGGGTGAATGAAAGCTCGGGCAGGATCGTCAGGTGTTTCGACGTGGATTATTTCGACTTTACTATCCCGAAAACGTGCCAGAAACACCGTTTCATTAAACGTCGACGCAGCCCCCTTGAGCAGTGGGGCAGCAACGCGGCGCACATCCACGTCCGATTTTCCCAATAGGGCAATACGGATCAAACGTTCGCCAATTACATAGCGCCCGTCGTTGCTTGGCTCCTCAAGTAGCCCTTGCTCCTGCAGGGTTTGCACTAAGCGATAGCAAGTTGGTTTTGGCAGCCCACTCGCTACATGCACTTCGGTCGCACTGACGGGACGACCAACCACGGCAATAATTTCGAGCAAATTGATCAGGCGTTCGAGATGCATATTAAATGTTCACTATTGTATATTGAGATTACTTCTCACAAGATGAGTGTGAATCAAACGAAAGATCAAGCAATTTTTTTTGGGAGGAATAATGCGTACACGTGCCGCCGTCGCCCTAGAGGCCGGAAAACCACTTGTTGTTATGGACGTTGAACTCGAGGGCCCCCGCGCCGGCGAAGTTTTGGTCGAGATCAAGGCCACGGGCCTGTGCCATACGGACGAATTCACCCGATCTGGAGATGACCCCGAAGGTATCTTCCCCGCAATCTTAGGACATGAGGGCGCGGGCATCGTTATTGAGATTGGCGAAGGCGTGACGAGTCTTGAGGTCGGCGATCACGTGATCCCTCTCTACACGCCTGAATGTCGCGAGTGCGAATACTGCCTCAACCCGAAAACCAACCTGTGCCAGAAGATCCGAAGCACTCAAGGCGCGGGGCTTCTGCCTGACGGCTCGACCCGTTTCAAGATGCTCGATGGTACACCAATCCATCACTACATGGGCTGTTCCACGTTTGCCAACCATACCGTTGTTCCTGAAATCGCACTCGCGAAAGTCCGCAAGGACGCTCCGTTCGATAAGATTTGCTACATCGGCTGCGGTGTCACAACGGGTATTGGGGCGGTTATTAATACCGCCAAGGTGGAAATCGGATCGACTGGCGTGGTCTTTGGTCTTGGGGGTATTGGTCTTAATGTTATCCAAGGCTTACGCCTCGCCGGTGCGGATCAGATCGTTGGCGTTGATCTAAACGACGGCAAAGTCGAGATGGCCACGCGGTTTGGTATGACCGATTTCGTGAACCCGTCAAAAGTGGACCGGGATCTGGTTGCTCATCTGGTTGAGTTGACAGGCGGTGGTGCGGATTACACATTTGATGCCACTGGCAACGTGAGCGTCATGCGCACGGCGCTGGAATGCGCGCATAAGGGATGGGGCGAAAGCATCATCATCGGGGTAGCCCCTGCTGGGGCCGAGATCAGCACAAGGCCGTTCCAATTGGTGACAGGGCGAAGCTGGCGCGGCACGGCATTTGGTGGCGCATCCGGGCGCACAGATGTGCCCAAAATCGTGGATTGGTATATGGACGGCAAGATCGAAATCGACCCGATGATCACTCATAAATTGAAGCTTGAGGACATCAACCATGGGTTCGACTTGATGCACGAAGGCAAATCCATCCGTGCTGTCGTGGAGTTTTAAGCAATGCGGCAGTCCGTTCCCGAGGTTCACACGTTCTTTGATGAGGCCACGAACGCGGCTTGTCATATCGTGAAAGATCCAGCCTCAAACGCCGTGGCGATTATCGATTCCATTCTGGATTTCGACGCCGCGGCAGGCCGCATCCAAACGACCCACGCCGATATGCTGATCGACGAGATCACGAGAAATGGCTGGCAGGTCGCTTGGATACTCGAAACCCACGTACACGCCGACCATCTGTCAGCAGCCCCCTATCTGGCAGAAAAACTTGGGGGCAAAATTGCGATTGGAGCCAATATAGCGGCAGTACAAAAGGTCTTTGGCAAAATCTTCAACGCGGGCACCGAATTCGAGATGGACGGTAGCCAATTCGACAGATTGTTCGCGCACGGGGATTTTGTCATCGGTAACCTTGATGTCACGGTGATGCACACGCCGGGGCACACGCCTGCCTGCGTAACCTACGTCATCGGCGATGCTGCATTTATCGGTGACACATTATTCATGCCCGATTTTGGCACCGCGCGCGCGGATTTCCCGGGCGGGTCTGCAACCGATCTTTATGCCTCGATCCAACGCATATTAGCATTGCCTGATGAGACGCGCTTGTTCCTGTGCCACGACTACAAAACCAAAACGCGGGATACGTTCTGTTGGCAAACGACCGTAGCGGAGCAAAAGGCCAAAAATGTTCATGTCGG
>JBLHHU010000211.1:0-6323 GCA_047615735.1 Kiritimatiellia bacterium
AAACAGGAGTTGTCTGTAAAGGCGACCATGCAAAAATGTACCACTGACGCGAGAATTCAGAAAGTGGATTCTGATTGAAATAGGGGGCCGTTTTGGAAATCAGAAAGCTGACGGCGACAAGCGGTCGCGATGTGCGGCGCTATTTTCGCCATCCGACGGGGAAACTACCGCCCTCGGCGTTTCTGTTGGATCTCATCGACAATCTGGTCCACGGAAAGGTCGCCGAGACTCTTGCGGCGGCTCTTCGTGTAGTCACCACGTCCATGCCTGAACTGCTGAATGAACTGCACCATGCCTGCAGGCCCGAGTTCCCGGACCAATGCACTGACCCCCCTTGTTCGAATCTTGTCTGCAGCTAATGTTTGTGTACTCATTTTCCCAAGACCTCTCCAAGCCAAACCAACGGGTTCACCACCCGAACCGTTAACAAGTCAGCACACCGGCGAGCACGCTTCACTAGCGCATCATCGGTTGTCAGAACGACGTCGGCACCAGCCTTCTCGGCACAAGCCACATGGAGCGCGTCCATTGGCCCTAACCCGAGGGCCTCCAACTCATTGCCTCGACGTCTTTCTGCCTCTCCCACCCTCACATGCTCCGCAAAGTCGTCCGAGATGGCCATCAACTCCAGATAGCGATCGGGATCAGCCAGTCGATCAATCTCAAAATCGATCGCATCGCTTCCAATGGCCACGCACCGACCGGCCCCCATCAACAGCAGGATGCTCTTGATGGCCTCAGCCTCCATGCGCACCCGCTGCTGCTCCTGGTTGTCGAACGGCCGGTTCAAACAACACACATCAAGGTAGATTCGTGTACCACGCTTCATCTGACGTCCTAATATAGGCTCATTTGTCATCTGCCGCAATCATCTTTCTCTCGCGGATGACACTTCCGGTGCGTGCGCTTAAGGTCAGTAATCGTCAGGCGGGCGTAGTGTTTGAGCGTATCGAGCGATTCGTGACCGAGTAGCTCTTTGACGTGGTACATGTTTGCACCTGAGCGAAGGAGCTCGGTGGTGCAGCTTCGACGGAACGTGTGCGGCGTGACAACGATGTCGAGGCCTGACGCCTCCCGGCAGGCATGCACCATTCGGCGCAGCACATGGTACGGGATCCGCTTGCCGTTGCTGTCTATGAAGAGGGCCGACTCGGCCGTATTCGTCATCAGGTGCGGACGCACGGCTTTAATGTAGGTTTCGATGAACAGAGCCGCAGTGTTTCCAAAAGGCACGACGCGCTGCTTACGCCCTTTGCCCATGACGACGGCTGTCCTCGCTGACAACTCGACATCACCCAGGTTGAGTCCCAGCAGCTCGCCTGCACGAACGCCACTAGAACAAAACAACTCCAGCATCGTTGCGTTGCAACCAAGTAATATCTGTAGCCGTAATGCTTGAAGCCGCCAGTCTTTGATATTGGGTTGCGTAGAACCCCATAAAGAAAGCCTATTACGATTGGTAGCCTTGATATCAGCTAGTCGGCACAGGTGACCTTGGCACAATCGCAGACGAGACGCTCAAATGCGGCAGCAGCAGCGTCGATATTGGCGTTGACGATGCGATACGTATAGTCCTCTGCCGAGTGCATTTCTTCAATGGCGTTAGTCATGCGCTTTTCAATCACCTCAGGTGCGTCTTCGCCGCGCCCCGACAAGCGTTCGCGCAAGACCTCCAGCGACGGTGGTTCAATAAACACGTCGATGAACGCGTCACCGAGCAAACCACCTTCACGACGTGCCGCGTCGCGAATCTGCGCGGCCCCCTGCACATCAATATCCATCAAGATGCTTTTGCCCTGTTGCAACGCCGCCAACACGGGCGACCGTCGCGTTCCGTATTGAAACCCATGCACAACGGCATGTTCCAAAAAATCATCCTGTTCGACATAGGACGCGAACTGCGCCGAATCGACGAACTCATAATTCACGCCATTAACCTCACGTCCACGTGGTTGGCGTGTGGTGCAGGACACCGAGTACTGAATCCAGTCACATGCGGCAAGCAATCGCTCACACAGCGTGGTTTTACCGGCACCGGATGGTGCCGAAACGATAATCAAAAGTGGTTTCATGGTTGTATCTCGCAGGGTTCCCAAATGTGCGTGTGTATGTGGGTGCGTCTAGTATGAAAGTCTATATATTCTATCGTGATCAGGATATCCAGAATCATATCATACGGACGACATCCTGATTGCAAGGATGTGGTGGTCCCACTCACGCACAAACACGCATGGAGCCTCGCTCTGCGTTCATGGCATTTCACAAAACGTACGACAGCACGAATCCTATTCAACATTCTGTACTTGTTCACGGATGGCTTCCAAATCGGCCTTGAATTGAATCACCCACGTCGAAATGCGTCCATCATTTGCTTTCGATCCAATCGTATTTACCTCACGAAACATCTCCTGACAAATAAAGTCCAATGTACGCCCGACCGGTTTCTTTGCGACCAACAGCGTCGCAAATTGATCCATGTGGCTTTCCAGACGAACCAGTTCTTCGCTAATGTCTGAACGATCGGCAAAAATCAAAAGTTCGCGCTGAAAGGATGGGTCAGCCAGGTCGATCGTCAACCCGCTCGCTGACAGACGCGCCAACAAGGCCCGTTTATGTCGAGCAGGTACGCCAGGGGCGCGCTTGCCGATGCGAGCGCGACAGGCAGCTAGACGCGTCATGCGCTTATCCAGATCTGCGCTCAGGGTAGCGCCCTCCACGTTGCGCATCTTGACCAAATCACGTAGCGCGGCACGCAGTGCCTTTTCCAGCACGGGCCAGACGGTATCGGCATCACAACGCGCATCAACCGTCTCACCGTTTTCGAATACGTTGGGTAAGGCAAGAAGCGAAGCGGCCGACAGATCGTCAGGCAACTTGAGTACGGCGGCAGTCTCACGCAGCTCACGAAGCAGACGGCGCGCCACATCACGATCCAAAGAAGGCCGCGCTCCGGCTTTCTGGATAGCCGTCACACGAACGGTCAGCGAGATTTGTCCGCGTGAAATTTTTTCGCGCAACACAGGCAGAATCAGGGGCTCGAGGACAGAAACAGATCGCGGAAGATTGATGCGCGCATCGAACTGCTTGCGATTAACCGTACCCAATTCGACCTCAACACCGACGCCCGCGGCCGATGCCTGCCCTCGCCCAAATCCGGTCATGCTGACGAGCGCCATGATTAGGCCTTACTTTCGCTTTCGACCGTACTGGCCGTCTGGGTTGCATTCCACTTCAGGAAGGCATCCAGAAAGGACTGAATATCACCGTCTAAAACAGCGCTGACGTTGGACGTTTCATGCGACGTACGATGGTCTTTAACCATGGTATAGGGCTGCATCACATAGGAGCGGATCTGGCTGCCCCAAGCAATATCGCCCTTGTCGCTGTAGAACTTTTCCATGTCCTTACGCTTTTGGTCGAGTAACCATTCATACAGCTTGGCCTTCAAAAGCTTTTCAGCTTTGGCCCGGTTTTTATGCTGCGAGCGTTCGGCTTGGCAGGCAACAACGATACCGGACGGCATGTGTGTAATCCGAACAGCCGAGTCCGTCGTATTTACATGTTGTCCCCCCGCCCCGCTGGAGCGAAACGTATCCACGCGCACGTCCTCAGTCTTGATTTCGACGTCGATGTCATCATTGATTTCAGCAACCACATCGAGTGCCGCAAACGACGTGTGTCGCCGCTTGGCCGAATCATAGGGACTGATTCGCACGAGGCGATGCACGCCGCGCTCTGATTTCAAGTAGCCGTAAGCATTTGGCCCGGAAAGCAGCATGGTCACACTTTTGAGGCCCGCTTCGTCCCCGGGAGACAGGTCTATAATTTCGACATCAAACCCGCTGCGTTCTGCGAAGCGCTTGAACATACGATAAAGCATGTCGGCCCAGTCACAGGACTCCGTGCCCCCGGCCCCTGCATGCAGGGTGAGATAGGCGTTGTTTCCATCCAGTTCACCGCAGAGCAACGACTGTAGCTCGAGCCGGTCAAACTCGGTCAGCGTCTCACCGAGCGTGCGTTCAGCCTCGGCCATGGCCATGTCGCGTTCAGGCCCCTCTGCTTCTTCGGCGGCCAACTCAATCATGATCCCGACCTCCTCCAGCATGGAGGAGACGGACAGAAATGGACGCAAAATGGTTCGCTGCTGGTTGGAGCGATCGATGACCTGCTTGGCCTTGTTTTGATCGTTCCAGAAATCAGGCTGAGCAGCCTGCTCTTCCAGTTCGGCTAAAAGTGTTTCACGGTTAGCGACGTCAAAGATAACCTCGCATTTCTTCCATGCGCGTTTCTACTGCTTTTACCTGCGCTTGAAGATCATCAATCATAACCAAACTCCCTATTGTGCGGCGCGCTAGCTGTCGCCGCGTTCTCGAACACTGCCGGGCCTGTGTTTTGCACGCAACCGGAGAACAGGGCCACGTCCCACCAGGAACATAAACAGCAGTGCGCAGACTGTTCCACACGGCAGCGCAAAGGGCAAGTCACCAAATCGATTGTACACCGTTGGAGCGCCAGATTGTATTGGCACGACAACTTCTCCCACGCGATAATCGAGCGCCAATTGACCGCTTTGGGACAGGCTATCCGTCGTTACCGAATCCAGTTTTCCATCGCGCGCGATGTAGCAACTCACACCAAAGTTTGCGCAGCGCACGGCAGGGACACGGTTCTCAACACAACGAAACACGCAATGCGCCATATGCTGCCAGCCGGCCCAAGACCCTTCAAACCAGGCGTCATTGGTCAGATTTACCAAAAACTGAGCCCCATTGCGGACGGAGTAGCGTGACAGCGAGGCGATCGTGTCCTCAAAACAGATCAATGCGGAAAACGCCACGTCCGGTTCCTGTAGTTTAAAAACCGTGTTCGTCAGTCCGGGCTTGCAGCTGTACCCAATTGGCGAAAGGCGTTCCAGAGCAGGAAAAATGGTGTCCCCCGGTATGTACTCGCCGAAAGGAACCAGATGCGTCTTGCGGTAGTACGGCCACTGCGGCCCATCGCCGTTGAACAAGATGGCGCTGTTGTAACACGTCCACTGTTCATTCTGTTCACGGACCTCAATCGTTCCCACCAGGATCTGTCCGCTCTCCCCCGCTAGGTCGCAGATCATGGAGCGAATGACAGGATCCCTGTCGGCGGGTTTCGGCATGGCCGTTTCGGGCCAGATAATGAGATCGGGCGAGGACAGCGTCGCCTTCTCGGTCAGATCATACATCGTTTGTAAAATCTCGTTCTCACTCACCGCTTGCCACTTGTCCCCCTGAGGGATATTGGACTGAATGGCGGCCACACGAACCCGCTTCACATCGGCGCCTGCAGCAGGCGCGTTGGCAGCGACCATGCGATAGCCGACCATCCAGGCTAGCCCGCAAATCACAAGCCCGATCATCAACTCCGGGTGAACGCGGCGCTTGAGCCGCCGATCCAACAATCGCGACACCACGCTGACGCCCGTTAACGCCAAAGCGGCGTTCATTAACATACAGAGCGCGGACACGACATAAACGCCGCCAAACTCAGCAAACTGAATCACGACCAGATTGGCGTACTGACTGACACCAAGCGCATTCCAGGCAAACCCCGTAAAAAGGGTCGAGCGCAGATATTCACACCCCACCCAGATCAATGGAATCGCAAACAGTCGCCCAATATTGGGCAACATCGCGTCAGGGTCGGACGGGATCTCGGATTTGACCACAGGCTTTTTTGTCCACGACAGCCCGTGCCACAGACAGCTGATAAGACTGGTAAAAACGCCGCTATAAACGGCACAGACGGCAGACAACAACAGCCATGAAAGAAGCACTAGCACGAGCGGACCGCCGGCATCGCGCATGGCCAGCAACCATCCCAGCGTGATCAACCAGAAGACGAAACCACTGAGCCATCCCAGGCCGAAGGCTGTACGGGGCGACACGGCACGCGCACAGAGGATCAGCGGCACCAACGCAAACCAAGCGGCTTCGGTTGATGTAAAAGGAGGGAATGCGAGCGCCAGCAGTCCACCTGAGACCACCGCGGCCGCCACGCGTAGACAGACAGCGACTTTAGGAGACACCATGGGACCTGACTCGATTTACGATCCGCAGCATTTTTTGTACTTTTTCCCGCTGCCGCACGCGCAAGGATCATTTCGGCCGACTTTAGGGTCATCGCGCGTTACCGTGGCAGCGACCGCTGCAGGCGCTTCACCCAACAAGTCATCGAGACTCATATTGCTCGAGCCATTCTGGGGCGCACGTGCTTGCTGTGCGCCAGCGCCGTTTCGCTTGCCCAACAGTGACACATCTTCGTGCACCATGTTGAGAGACTTCATAAAGGAG
>JBLHHU010000212.1:0-6219 GCA_047615735.1 Kiritimatiellia bacterium
TTGGGCGCTCTGCGGGCAATGGCCAAGCCATGAAAGTGATCCGGCATCACCGCCGTCACCCCCAACTCATAGGCAGGGTCTTCCTCCGCAATTTGGTTCCAGGCTTCCATCAGCAGCTCACCCGCCGTTTCCAGAACAACCCGCCCGCCCATAATCCGCGAAAGCCAGTGCCGCCGCCCCAGCGTGCCGAAAGTGATGAAGTAATACCCCTTCGCATGGCAATCATGCCCCCGCACCCGCACATTCCCCATGTCCGCCCCCCTCTATTACCTGCGCCGCAAGCGACGCGTTGACCTAGCCCCCTAGCTCAGCAGGGGCGCTCGCGCCTCGGATCCTCCCCGCCCCCGATCCTCCCCTGCATATTCTCACAGCCTGGTTCCTACGCAACCCAAAACAGATCCCCCCGTCATTCACCTCAACCTCGGCACCAGGCATGCCCCCTTCACCGCTCAAGCTGGAAACAGCCACCCGCTCCACACCCTGCCAGTCCGGCGGCAGTTCCCAAGTCTTCTCCGCGCACCCATCTCGGCTATAGGCGACCAGCGTCGGCTCGTCGCACCACAACACCGGCATGCAAATATCCGTGCCATCAATCATGGCCGCGCAATCTTCGCTGCCGTTCGGGTTGTTCTTATAGAACCAGGGCAGAAACTCCAACCAGAAGCATTCCTGAAAATCATCTAACTCGCTCAGTTTGGTGAATCCGAAATGCGCGGGGTTGCCGCACATCAACACATCTGGCACATCTTGAATATGCTCCATCTGGGATGCGGTGTGCGCTTGGAGGCCAATAAACCGATCGACTCGGATGCCATGCACATGCTCGCCGGCAACATCGATATCGCGATCGCGCCAGTAGCGGAAGATCTTGCGCATCGTGCAGGCCTCGTCTTCTTTGCTGTAGCCGAGGTATGGGCTGATGGGGCCCTGTTGCTCGGCCTTGCGCGCGCCAAGCATGGCGTCGACATAGACGCAGTGGTTTTCCTGAATCTCCGGCACCATCGTAATCAGGTCGTCGATCCGCTTCTGCGCCAAACCGTGTTTCCACTCCTGCGTGTAACTCACATGATAGCAGTCCATACCCCACCAACGATTCCCGACAATGAGATTGCCATCCTTGTCTCTAGCAAAGATGTCTTTCTCGACATACTCATCAAAGAGCGGGCTGTCTTCGTAGGCGTCAAACATGTTGATATGCAAGGTGGCCAGGCAATTGTATTTGCGCGCTTCGCGGATCAACCAACGCAGACTCTCCAGAGCCGTTGCATCCTGCGGTCGCTTGAGATGCGCGTTGGCCTCGGCCCAGGAAGGATACTTGGAGTCGTGTCCCTCAAATTGCCACCCCGTCAGCAGCACGACCTGTGGTGTGCCGCAGGTCACGTGATAGACCCCCTTGATGACCTCAAGCCCCTGTTCGAAGGTCAGGTAGAGATTAGCAATTTTACCATCGCCACCCACAATGCCATGCTCGGGCGGGCGAGCCGCGGTCATTTCGGGATCGGCGGTTTTCGCACCGAGCCCCCCGCGCCGGGCGTGCATGATGCGGTAGACGTATTTCTGATGCCACGGCAGCAACCACGGACGCTCGGGTTGCATCGTTTTGGTGTAGTCGTAGTATTCGCCTGAAAGTTCATTCGACATGACAGTCACTCCTTTTCCCAATTTTCAGAACTTGCATTCCATAGGCCAAAGACAAGATTAACCACGGAGTTCGCAGAGGACGCAGACGGATTCTGGCGACATGTATCGACGTCTTCTTACCTCTGCGTCCTCAGCGACCTCTGCGGTTAATTTTTCCGGGGCTGGTGTTTATGCATTGCGGCAACGGATTCCCAGCCAAGCATCAAAATGCCTCACCCGTCTTGCGCAAGCGCGTTGAACTTTCACGAAGCCCTCCACACCGGTTGCGGGCTAACCACTGTTCTTCGTGCACCATAACCAGACCTTGGAGCTCGTGGCGCAATGCCTCCGCAGTGCCGTCGCCGAACTGAGCGAACTGGCCGCGATGAATGGCATAGTGACTGGCGGCTAGCGCATGACGCAGCTCCTGCATGACCAGGTCCTTGTCGCTGCATGCGGGCCGGGCATCCGCCAAGTCGGCCGATATCGAATCGAGCCAGGCTTCGGCTGCGCGATACTGCGCTTTGGTGATTCCCGAAATGTCCAATCGGCCACCCTTCAATTTACCAAAGAGCAGTTGGTTGATTGCCGAGCAATTGTGACGCTTGAGACCGGGCATGCGGTTAAGCGTGCGCCCGAGGTCGAGACAGAACTGCCCCAGCTTCCCTGTCGGGTCCTGAAAGAAATGACGACTGAGTGCCCCTGCAAGATCGACCGTGCGGTTGGACTTCAGATTCCAGCTGTAGGCGGCCCCAGCGGCAAAGCCCAAGTAACTGACAGGCAAGACCTGATGATGCCCCCCGTCACCCCAATCCGTATTGAGGTAGCCGGTGGCTCCGTACTTCAATCCATTGCGTGCAGCGTTCTGCAGGTTAGCCAGGCAGTTGTCCGTGCGACCGGTAATGCTATTCCAGGCACTGGTGCCGGGACAAACGTGAAACTCAATGCCAGCCTCGGCAAAGGCGCGACACTCCTTGTTGTAAGGATGGTCGTCATCATAGCCCCAACAGAGCGCAAGAACATCCTGTGGCAATGCTTTGATGAGCTCGGGCTGATGCAGAATGATGTCGCCCCAGAATTGCATTCGCCGCCCCTTCTTTTTGCAGAGCTTGTGGACCTTCTTGATGAAAGCCAGATACACGGCGGTCGTGCTGGTCTTGGTGGCTCGTGCCTTGCTGCGCCCCTTGCCCAGCTCCCACGTTTCGTCACAGCCAACATTGACCGTGCCGCTGGAAAACTGAGGCAGATATTCATCATAGAGTCCCTCAAGGAACGTGATGCTGGCCGCATTGGGGGCAAGACAGTCGGGGTCATCACTATCGGGACATTCAGCAAGGTAACGATACTCGGGGTGCTTGAGCCAGCGCCCGAAATGACCGAACGAGTTAAAATTGGGCACAAGCTCGACAAAGCGATCGGCGCAGTACTGATCCAGTTCCAAAATGTCTTCATGCGTAAAGGGACTGGCATCGTGCCAAACCGCCTTGTGTGCCGAGAACGCAAAGGTGTGTTCGATGTAGAGCTGAACTTGATTGAGACGCATGCCCGCCAGACGGTCGATGAGCTGCTTGCAAGTAGCCACGGTTGGCACTTTGCAACGGCTCACATCCAACATCACGCCGCGAGCCGGAAAGTCAGGTGCATCACTAACGCCCAAGGCAGGTGGTCTATCGCCGAACTGTTCAATCAGTTGCACAAAGGCCAGGCATCCATAAAACGCACCCGCCTCGTCCCCAACCTGTAGTGTTCGCTCAGTACCACTAAGCTTGAGTTCAAACGCCTGATCGCCGAGCGTTTTTGCGTCCGTGCAGATCTCCAGCAGAACACCCCCCTCCTGCGGTACGGCGGCCGCAACCCGCACGCTTCGATTGAGGGCATCACTCAGTCGCAGAGCACTCTCCTGCACACGCTCGCGCAAGCGACGGCTGCACGACGGCGGCAAGACAATCCAGTCGGCTTCACCGAGGTCCAACGTGGTCTTCTTTATTAAAACTTTTCTGGGTGCGGGAAAAAGGTTCAGCGTCATTTCAGTTTTTCCTTCTGTTTACCGGCCTTTTTCGCCTCGTCAAAGCTCAACAATGGGCGGGGGTTCTGATCCGCTTCGATCGTCTTAACCATGGCGCGCCACGGCCCGCCGAAGCGGCCCTTTTCGATGGTCTTCAGTCGAGGGTCGGTACGCAGCGTCTCAAGCGCATCTTTGGCGTTGGCACCATATTTGGGCAGAACGGCCATCGCCATGCGTACCTTGAAGCCCCACTTGCCGCTGTCCCTATCCAACACATCCAGGATGTACTGCATGCCCTCCTCTATATTAAGATGGGCGAGAATCGTGATACCCGCACCCACTGGGCCGGCGGCAGAGTGATAGGAATGGTAGGTCGAATCCCGGTCTTCAATCACATGCATCACTTGGTCCGCCACGAGATGAAAGTCCTCGAGCGGCATGTCGGCCAGCATTTTCAAACCATCGGCCCGCACATGCTGGCGCTTGTTTTCAGTCAACGCGAGCGCCACCCGATAGTGCAGTGCGCTATCCTTGACGAGTCCAGCACTGAAAGGTTCTTGGCAGAGCGCAGATAAACATTTTCCCAAGGCCCACTCAATATCGCCAAAGCGATCATCAGGCCGCTCCTGGCCGATCAATGTCACGATGTCGGCATAGTACTTGTGCGCCGGTTCACCAAAATACGCCACGGACTCGGCCGCCGCTACACGTACATCCAGATCCGCTTCTGTGTCTCGCAGAATGGCACCAATGTCATCGAGCAGGGGCAGTTTCTTCTCGATGGGGATCGACCAACCGTACTGACCGATCGCCAGCATCTTCTCGCTGCTCGTGCCGTCCTTCAAGAACTTAGCATAGGTCAATTTCAGCGCCTCTCGCCGCTCGCCCAGAGCCCCACTGGCAAAACGACGCACCTGAGGAATGGCGTGATCACGGGCCAGCGCCATCAGGGCCTCATTGCTCATACCCTTGTAATCAAGTGTGCTCATATCAACCACATCGCTTGCCGCCTGACCCTTGAGCCAGATGGACGCGTCTGCATGCTTGCCCGTGATGCGGAGCGTACGCCTCGGCAGACAATAGGCCAGCAGCGCGGAACCCGCCTGGGATCCCTCCTTCGAATTGCCCCCAAAGCGCGAAAACCCACCGTCCCATGACCGGTACATGGTCTGCAGCCAGAGAGACTTTCGAAAGAACTGCTGTGTCACCTCAGGGCCCGACAGATTGGCCCCCAGCGGCGTCCAGAGCGGATTAAAAAAAGTGCTGGCGTGGCCAGTTTCGAGACCATCGTAGGCGGTCGCCGCAAGCTGGGAGAAGAACGTGGCGCCCTCCTGGTTGTCCAAGAGGCTCATACAGATGGCGCCTGAGCCACTGGTGCCGTTATTGTTGAAGGCTTTTGTGTTCGGCCCATGCACGCCATAGTTAAATGCGCCTTTGCCGATGAAGGTGGCGTAATAGGCGTAGGTCTTCTCAACGCCCCTCGTCAGATCCGGATCCTCAATCCCGCAGGTCTGCGCCAGCAGCATGCCCATAAAGCAACTGAGGCTGGATTGATTCATCTGTGCATATCCCGGCAGGCGCCCGTTGCGCTTTTGGGTGGCCATGCGATGACCCCAAAGCCCGCCAGCATCCTGTCCCTTAGCCAAGGCCACAGCATAGGTCTTGATCGCCGGCAGAACGGAGGCATCTCCCGTGAGAAGGTGATACTCGCAAAGGGTGATCAGATCATACCCCCAATACCATCCTACGTAGCCCATGTCCTTGTCACCCAGAAGCAAAGCGTTGATATCAGCAAGATTCGGCTTGGCCCACGTGGCGCTCTGGATCACCTTCGCAGCGACGTCGATATACGATTTCTGCCCCGTCGCCATCAAGCCCAAGAGTCCCGTGTGCAGGCTGCCCTTGTCGACGTTACCGGAGCTGACAAGAAAATCGGCCGCGCGCGTAATAATCGCATCGCTCTTGGGACAGTTATAGGGCGCTGTTTTGCTGTAGCGGCCCAGAACCGTCAGCTCCAGATCAACCGTCTTGTCGCCTTTGAGGGTCAGGGTCAGCCTGCCCTTCTCGCTCTCGGCCGCGTCGATGGCAAGTGCCAGTTCACGCCGAACATCCTTTTTGAAACTCGAGACGCCAGCGCCAACGACCAGATCGCCCACCTTGATTTTGCCATCCGCCGGCGACCCTTTCGCCACCTGGGTAACCTTGACCGTCGTCTTGGAAATGGTGCCGAACAATCCCGTGGGCCCCAACTGATACGTCTGCGGCGCACGTGCGTAGGCCACACTGCCGCTCATCGCCAGCACGGCCACCACACTCATGACTCGATACAAAGGTCTCATTCTATTATCTCCCGCTTGCTTAGCGTTGTTCTGAGGAACCGTCCACGGGTCGCCTTGGCTCAGTCTCTCGTCGCGCAAGAGTAGCCGCGACAGCCACTCACGAACAATGAGCCCATTACGCCAGCAGTGCCCCTCATTTGCGACAGGAGTAGAGAGGCTCTTGCGATTCCACGTAGCTGCGCACGCCAGTGCGTGGATCTTCAGTGCACGACGCATCTATAACAGAAAGAATCCACCCGCGGGCGCGGGGCGCGC
>JBLHHU010000213.1:0-6169 GCA_047615735.1 Kiritimatiellia bacterium
CCAAGGCTTCCATTGCTGAGTCAATGAGCCAACTGCTCTCGAGTGAATCCGAAGCGGCGAACGGTGGCGCCCCTGTCGAGTTGCATCATTCCACCATGCACGTCAAACCCTGCCAGACTGGACACCCTTTTCCGATGCATCAGGACCATGCCTTTTATGGGCACGTTGACAACCGCTTCATTGACGCCCTCGTGCATCTTGATGATACCGAGCACGCGAATGGCGAAATCCGCTTCATTGACGGCTCACACAAGCTGGGCTACCTGGAGCACATCACCTCCTTTGTAAATGACGCCGGTGAAAAGGAAGTCTGTACGCCTCACCTTGATCAGAATGTGTATCGACTAGAGGATACCGTGGCTGTGCCCGCCAAGGCCGGCGATTTGGTCATCTTCAACATCAACACGATTCACGGCAGCTACACCAACACCACCGACAACATGCGCCGCCTGGTCCGTGTTGGCTATCGGCATCCGGACAACACGCAGACCTTCGGTCAGTCCTGCGGCCGCCCGAGCCTGATGCTCAAAGGGCGCCGCGCACGCGCCGAGGGCCAACTCCTCTTCGGCATCGATGGGCCCACCGACGCCGCTGGCAACAGCGCCCATGAAGCATTTGGGGTTAAGCTGTAGGGTTTCCGAGCTGTGGTGGTTTTCTTGTCACGGGGGAGGGGCATGGCTTCAGTGGCTGTTACAATAGCGGCTCGACGGAGTCTCGTACTCCAGGAACCAAGCGGAACCTCTAGTATTTCGATAGAGGGCAAGCTTTAGGCGGAATTCTGTGTCGACGGTAGACTTCGGGAGTGGAGATTTCTCTAGCGGAGTATGGGTGCACCCATTAAAATACCCATATGAAAACTACATTAGATATTGCTGACAATATTGCTATCGAATCACGAAGGCTGTCTAAACGTGAGAACGTGTCGTTCAAGGATCTTGTTGAGGAGGGGCTTCGGCTTGTCATTCAGAAACGCGCTGCGACGCCAAAACACATTGTCAAGCCAGTCACCTTCAAGGGCAACGGCATGACAGGTGATTTTGATTCCGGGACGTGGGGCGATGTCCGCGTTGCATCTACGAAGGCCCCATGATTCATGATGCGCGTATCGCTGCGATCTGTAAGCACAACGGCATATCCGAACTGCTCTCGTGCGATCGAGACTTCTCGCGCTTCTCGGAACTGAAGACGCGTAACCCACTGACCTAGAGCGCGCACGCATGGTCTATGCAGGCATCCGTCCAGCCGGAGAAGAAAAGCGGTGTCGACGGGCTTCGCCCTTTGCCGCCGCACTCCAAATGGCAACGGTTCGGAACTTGGAATGCGGCGGCAGAGGGCGAAGCCCGTCGACGCCGCTTTAGCAGAGTACGAGCAGGCTGTGAATCTTTGGCGCGAATACGAATGTCGCAAGTCGTTGTTCTGTTTGTCGCAAAGGGTGACGGTGTGATTCAGCCTCTGGGTGCTATCCTTTTGGCCTGTGAGGTGGCGTCGACCGCTTCCGTGAGGTATCGATTTTTGAAGATGAATCTAGAAGGAGAGATGAGTATGAGACAATGGGCACTGGGTATTGCTTTGGGTGGTTTGCTGTTTGGCTCTTTCGGTACTTCAGCTGTGTCAGCGGCGGACAGTTACTACAAGAGCACGCCGCAGTTTCATATGTATCCGGACGCGAATGCGCCGCGCTACTCGCTTAAGCGCTTTGGGCCGGTGGGCATCGGGTTGGAGCTGCGTAAACCTAACTTCACCATATTCATTACCAATGTCGAGCCGGGCTCTCCAGCCGAGGCCTGCGGCAAACTCAAGAAGGGGCAGATCATTGAGAGCATCAATGGTCAGGTGCTCAAGGACGAAGATCCACGCGTTCTTCTGGGGAACATGATTACGGATGCCGAGGCCAAGGGCGGCATCATGAAGATGATGGTGAAGGATGATTCGAACGCTGTCGCGCAGGAAGTGATTGTCACCCTCCCAGCGCTCGGCGCGTACAGCGACACCTGGCCGTTGAACTGCAAGAAATCCGATAAGATCGTGCGCAATTTCGCTGACTATTTGGGCAAGAATATTGAGTCGGTCGGTATTGGGCTGGATGGGGCCATGCTCTTCATGCTTTCGACGGGTGAAGAGAAAGACTTGGACGTCGTTCGCAAGTGGGTCAAGCAACTGGTTGAGAAGCACAAAGACGCGGATGAGATCAATACCTATCCCTGGTTTGCGGGCTATAACGGTCCGGCCCTATGCGAGTATTACTTGCGCACCGGCGACGAATCGGTCCTGCCGGTCATCGAGAAGCTGGCCGACTATCTTAAACGCACTATTTACAACGGTTCGTGGATGGGACGCGGCGCGGCAAATTACGGGTATATGGGTGGCGGCCACATGAATGCCGCCGGCGTGCACTGCGTGGCGTTTCTGCTGATGGCCAAGGAGTGCGGCGCCAAGGTGGATGAGCATACCTTGCAGAGCTCGCTGCTGCACTTCTACCGCTTTGCCGGACGCGGGAACGTCGCCTACGGTGACGGTCGGCCTGAAGGCGGCATGGTCAGCAACGGCAGAACCACAGGGCTGGCCCTTGCCATGCAGGCCGCGGCCAACCTGCACCCCGAAGGCGAAAAGTCGGTCTACGCCAAGGCTCGCGACATCAGCGCCACCAAGGGGTTCTACGCCACGTCCTGGCTCTTCCACGGGCATACCGGCGGCGGCATCGGGGAACTCTGGCAAGGCCAGTCGATGGGGTTGGTAAAGGACAAACGACCAGAGCAGTACCGCTCCTTTATGAACGAGCGCCGCTGGATGTACGAGCTTGCCCGTACACATGATGGTGTGTTCGGTTGGATCAGTGATTGGAATGTCAGCTACACCGACACAGCCAAGAGCGGCAGAGGCTGGGGCAACTGGATTCCGCTCATCTATACGCTCCCGCGCCAACAGCTACGTCTGTATGGAGCGCCGCCGTCAAAGTATTCCAAGGCCTACGCCATTCCGGATCGTCCGTGGGGTACCGCTGCGGATGACGTTTTCTATTCGCTGATCGCAGGCGAATATAAACCCGGAAAGCGACAGGACCTTTCGAAGGAGCGCCTCGTCACCGATGCTTCTATGCCCATCATGGAGCGCTTTAATGATGCCCGTGTCAGCGATGATACCTTGCTGATGTATGCGCATCACATTGACCAGGGCATCCGCACGGCATCGGCACGCGCCATCAACAACCATGGTCGCACGCATCTGGTCGTGCCGTTGCTCAAGTCCAAGGATCCCCGCGGACGTCTGGCCGGCATCACCTGCATCATCGGCATGAGTAAGGGAAAAGCATTGCCAATCGAAAAGGTCACCGACGAGATGTTCAATCTCGTCGCCACGATGATCAACGATCCCGAAGAAGCCTGGTGGGTGGTCGAGGGAGCGCTCAGCGCCTTCGGTCGCGCGCGACCCGATCTGGTTGCTCCCCATGTCGAACGCGTGTTGTCCTGGCTTGATCATGAAGACTGGTGGCTGCGCAATGCGGCATTGACCGCGCTCACGCCGGTTGCTGCCGACCAACGCTTCTACAAGCAGATTCTGACAAAAATCAGTGAGGTCATCGCCGCCGACAAGCGCGGTAAAAGTTCACTTGGTGGAATCGTTGACAAGCTAAAGACTGCCGATCCGGAGGTTCAAAAGTTCGCTATTCAGACCTTCGCCAAGGCATACAAGGAATTCCCGAAAACGCTGGCCGAACCCGGCGGGCAGGATCTAAACTCGAATATCCCCGCGCTTCTGGAGTCCATCGGCAGTGCCATCGCCGGTACGCCCGGTGGCTATGATGAATTGTACCGCATTGCCCCGATTCGTTTTCCTGACGTCGCACTTCCGCACGAGGCGCTTTTCTTTGCGGCCGATGTGTCGCAATTCGGCCCGGAACTGAAGAACGCATTTATACCGATCATCATGGACGACATGATCCCCGCCTATATTGAGAAGAACCGCAAAGGCCTCGATTCAGAGATCGCTTCCGGTAAACCCGGGCGCGCCATTGACGGACTCGTCGCGCTGTACAAAAAGGCCGGACACAACGACTACGACTGGAAGCGCCACGGCCCCGCCCGCGAGAAGATTCAGTGGCAGTATCACACCTTTGATCCGCCCGAGACGAAGCTCTGGGAGGGGAACCACCGCTTCCGCGAGGTGACGCTTCCCGCCGGCGCGACCAACTGGTTCACCGCGGCGTTTGATCCCAAAGCTGCGGGATGGAAAACGGCATTCGCACCCTTCGCCAACCTCGGCGGCAAGCTTGCTCCCATTGGCGGATGCAAAGGCGAGCACAACTTCTGCGGTTGCGGCGAACCACCCGCCACCTTCTGGGACAAAGAAGTCCTGTTGATGCGTGCTGAGATCAAGCTGCCGCCACTGCGTGACGGTTATGCCTATCGCCTGCTGGTCGGCGGACGCTCGCACTATAACGCGGGTGGCGGTAGCGACGTGTGGATCGACGGCGAGTATGTGAAGAATGGAAGGCGTGGATCGGCAACCATCACCGCAGGCAGCGGACGGAATTCAGGGCGACCATGGGGAGTCGCCATCGACAATGATTTCCGTACGCACTTCGAGGACGGCAAGGTGCTTCTGGCAGCCAACGGCTTCCTGCGCTGGGGCCACCGATCCGAAACCATAAAGAGCTACAAGACCTTCTGGTTCGAAGCGATGAAGTTGCCGACACTGCCTGACGTGTCCGACGCGAAAGAGTAGGGGGATCCGAGGCATGCCGCGTCAACAACGCGGCGTCCCTCCTTGCGCCCCGCCGCTAATGGCTGACGCGGCACGCCCCGAGTACAAACACGTCGGTTAACACGCATGATCTCAAGCTGAAATTCACTCTACTGATTGGCATACAACAGCATGCAAAACGCTCAAAAACATCGTTATCCGCGGCTTGGCGGCACGCTTTTTGTCGCTGCTTTTCTTTGTCTTAGCGCACACGCAGAACCGCTGTCGCTAACATGCGCGCCGGTCTTTGGTGATGGTGCTGTCCTGCAACAGGGCATCGCGTTGCCTGTCTGGGGCAAAACGGCGCCTGGTGCTCACGTCTCCGTTCAGATCGCGGACCAAACCGTCACCGGCGTCGCGGATGCCGGCGGCAATTGGAAAATCCTGCTCTCGCCCTTAACTGCGGACAAACTTGCCTCGCTTAAGAATGCACCCGCGGGCAGGACGCTGACCGTGTCGGCCACGCATGCCGAACGCAGCAGCACAGTCACCTTTTTCGGCATCCTTGTCGGGGAAGTTTGGCTTTGCTCCGGTCAGTCCAACATGGCGGGAAAGGTTCGCCACCACCCGGTCGAAGACCGCAGCGATAACCTTTTGCGAAGCCATTTCCCTGCCATCCGGCATACCGTCGGCGACGGCATCTGGACGACCGCAACCAAAGACAGCGTTAACCACTTTACGCGCGTTGGGTTCTGCTTCGCGCGCGACATTCATCGCGAGCTGGATGTTCCCATCGGCCTGCTCAATGCCAGCACGGGCGGATCGCACATTGAGGCTTGGATGCGTGCGGCGCCAGATGTCGAGATTCAGTCGGCGGCCAACAGTCGGCCGCGTACCTATGGTTCGAATTATGCAAGACTGATTGCACCCATGGTCGGATACGGGATGCGCGGCGCGCTTTGGTATCAAGGTGAAGCCAATGCCAGCGAAGGTGTCGAATACCAACAGAAGCTGACGTGGATGATCCAGGACTGGCGTCGGTCCTGGCAACTCGGCGACTTTCCTTTTTACTTTGTCCAGATCGCCGCGATAGGCACATCGCCGACGAATTCCCCGGCGATGGGCGACGGGCGCGCCCGCATCCGCGATGCGCAGCGTCGTGTGCTGTCCACCATCAATACTGGCATGGCCACGGCCATTGATAACGGTGCACTCAAAGAACACCCGCCCAACAAGAAGGAGATCGGTATCCGACTCGCCCAATGGGCCCTGCGCCGCGACTATGATCGTGCCGACGTTGTTCCCAGCGGCCCGCTGTACAAGCGTCACCAGATTGAAGGTAAACACATTCGCATTCAGTTCGACTACGCCGAGGGTCTGATGCAGGCAAACCGAACACCCTTTCACAAGCCTGAGCCCGCCCCGAACGCTGATCTGCCCTGGCTCTCGATCCAGGGCGAGGACGGAATCTGGCACTGGGCAAAAGCCA
>JBLHHU010000214.1:0-6160 GCA_047615735.1 Kiritimatiellia bacterium
CGTAAGGTCCCGCATAGTCACCCGACCTGCTTTGGCAAGGGTCTGCCATCGATAGTAACAAAAAACGCGTGTGATGAAGTTCTCACGAATACGAGGGTCGTGTAGGCGCCCTTCTTCTTCCATGGGCAAGGCGGGCATTGCGTCCGCCAAGACTTTTGCAAACAACCCCTGCCCATTCTTGGTAGGTATACCTTTATCAGAATAGACCCTAACGCGTTCCATGCCGCAGCTTGGCGATTTGCTTTTGAGAATATACCCGCTCAAATCCTTTGTTTTCAAATCTGCTATGCGCGAGTGTGCGTATTGATTCATGCGATCCGTCCAATCCATCCCTGTCTTGGTCGTGACCATGCGAGGTGATTCGGCATCCCCCACAAGCCGCAGGGATTCTCGCGGCGTCGACATACCAACTTCGACTTCGGGACATACAGGAACCCATTCAAAGTAGTCGCTTAACGTTCCCGTCAAAAAAGAGTCCTTCTTGTGTCCTCCATCAAATCGCACTTTGGTTCCCAGCAAACAGGCGCTTATACCAATCTTGATCGTACTCATACGTTCTTATCCTCTGCATTCGCGCAATTGACTATCGATCTAAGCATTCCCGCAAATATGATCTGATGCAACGCGTAAATTGAATACCAATAGAGAATTCCGCCCACTCCAATCGGATCGAAAATGGCGGTCTGGAAAATCGTAACATCCTCGTCATTTTCTTTGATCTCAAATTCTAACCAGGCACGTCCCGGCAGCTTCATTTCTGCCGACAGACGTAAGAACTTTTGAGGTTCGTAAGCCGCCACGCGCCAGCAATCAATGACGTCGCCAACACGAATTTCATGCGGATGTCGTCGCCCCCGTCGCATTCCCACGCCCCCCACCAGCACATCAAGAGCCCCTCTAATTTTCCAAAGGGTATTTGCATAGTACCAGCCCGTCTGTCCACCAATGCGTTGAATGGGCATAAATGCAGCTTTCGGGGACAGCGCTACCCGTTGGTGACGTGAATCAACGAGGCGCGTCCCGAACCGCACACCACCCCATGTTCTATACGTGTTGCTACGGGCTAACGAATCCGCCCAATGGCTCACGGTGTAGTCGCGCTCCTCCTCTTGCAATGCGGACCGGATCGCCTCGGTCGTTCCCATAGGTTCAATGGCAAACAAATCTTTCGCCCGCGCATCTTGAACCACCGTTGGGTGGCGTAAACTCTCGATCAATTCTTTTCCTATTCGCGCAAACAGAGGCGTGACGAGGCCTAGCCAGAGACTAGAGATGTAAGGCGTTAGAAACGGCACAGGAATGATGAAGCGCTTCAAGCCGCGCTGCTGTGCGTACTCCCGCATAAGGTCTGCATATGAGACAACATCAGCCCCACCAACTTCTATGATTTGATGCCCAGAAATAGTTAAGTCCAGCGACACAATAAGGTATTCGAGCAAGTCACTGACAGCAATCGGCTGTGATTTCACGTACACCCACTTGGGCGTCGTCATGATGGGTAGTTTCTGAACAAGCGCACGAATCATTTCAAAGGAAAGACTTCCCGCGCCGATAATAACCGATGCCCGGAATTCGATCATAGGCACGCCTGCGGAGGCCAACACGCGGCCCGTGTCGTGCCTGCTTTTAAGGTGCGGAGAGAGGCACTCTGATGAATCCCCTAGGCCGCCAAGGTAGATAATTCGTTTTACGCCGCCGAGCCTTGCGGCATCGGCAAAATTTTGAGCCCCGCGCAGATCGTCCTCTTCATAGGAGCCGTTTCCCCCCATGGAGTGAATGAGATAGTAGGCCGTATCTATTCCGACAAAATGCCCCTCAAGTGAGGCTGCGTCGAGCACGTCGCCGGGCACAACCTCCGTGCCCTCGCCAACACGCGGCAGGAGATAGTCTGGCCGCCGGGCCAAACAGCGAACCGAATACCCCGATTTTTCGAGATGTTTCAGGAGCCGACCGCCCACATATCCGGTGGCGCCAGTCAGTAGAATCTTTTTACTTGGTGTCGTGATCATAGGGATTACTTCTGTCATGAGGATGAAACTAGCAGCAGCACAAGCAGCAGCACTATCACCAGCCCAAGTATCATAGGGATTACTTCTGTCACGAGGATGAAACCCTGCAAGAACCATCACGACACGATTTACGTCGCGCAACTCGGTAACGAGCGAATATACGGTAGCCCATGTTGATGCACTGTTCAATGCCCGGCAATCGGGTAAAAGGAACTGCCCATCCCAACCCCGCAGCTATGTAGAGTCGCCGAAACACCTCAGGGCCTTCGATGACCTCGTCGTTTGGGAGGCGGGCGTGAATACGCGCCATCAACGCCTCCCACGTATACCCGTCAGGGGCACAAAAATCGGGGTCTGCAATATTGGTCGCGCGAATGTTCTCATTTCGGTCCATACGCTTAAGAAACAGGATTTCTCTTCTGCAGAGCCAACATCCGGCGTCGTAGAAGACTTCTATTTGCCGGTTTTGCATGCGTTCAGATCCTCAATTTTACGGAGAATGCAGGCTCCCTGTCTGTGCAAATCGGCGAAAACTTGAATATTACCTTTGCGTTGCGCGGCGACCGCTTCCTGCATGATAAACTCGTACCTCTTTTGCAGTACCTTTGTCGGTCGAGGACTGAAAATACCCATAGCGAATTTCCTTTAGTTATGTTGTTCAGAGAAACATCGAACTCGCGCGATAAACCTTACATGGAAACGCGTTTATCTGGTATTGCGCCAAGAACAGGGAGCTTTGTTGGCGGGCAAAGACTTGTGATGGTCGGACGTGTATGGAAGACTGGAGACCAAGATTTAGTTTCCGCACATCAACGACGCGCAAACATTTCAGACCACGCGAAAGCGTGGTGCAACGTTCTATAAGAGACACAATGAAGAAAACTCCCTGCTCGATTCTGTTAACGCTATCCCTTTTGATGACCGGATGCCTCACGATTCCCGAAGCGACGGCGAGCGACCTCGAGATACGCGCGATGACGTTTAATGTTCGAAACGGGCGCGCCAATGACGGCGAGAATCGTTGGGCGCTACGCAAGGATTTCGTCTGTGACGTGATTCGTGACGACGCACCTGACATACTTGGGCTGCAGGAAGCGTATCGCTTTCAATTTGATGACATCAACGAACGCCTGGCTGGCTATGGCGAAATCGGAATCGGACGTGACGGCGGATCCAAAGGGGAACATTCATCTATCCTTTATAAGCAGAACCGTTTCGATGTGGCGGACTCAGGGACCTTCTGGCTTTCAGACACACCCGCGAAACCATCTGCACACTGGGGCAACAGCTATAAGCGCATCTGCACTTGGGCCCGATTTAGCGGATACACGGCAGGTGCCAAAATCGATTACATCTTCGTCACCCCCAAGACCCACGTGTCCGAAGCAAGCATTCTAAGAACACACCGCGATGGCCGTTACCCGTCAGATCACTATCCCGTGAGGGCAACATTGCATTTTTGAGCGCCGTGCACGAGGGACAGACAACCCGTAGCCGCCTGCGCCAGCAGGTGGATTTCCTTGTTCCAAGTATGCGCAATCCTAAAAGATCCACGGGCGGGCGCCCGCGGCTACGTAACTCAGGCTCTGCGCATATCCTCCCCGTAGCCGCCTGCGCCAGCAGGTGGATTTCCTTGTTCCAAGTATGCGTAATCCTAAAAGATCCACCTGCTGGCGCAGGAGGCTACCGGAAAAAGACTGGTCGCACCTATGCTACGTCTTGTCTCGGGCAGTCTTCTGAATCACACGAAGGATCATGAGGTCCATGAGGCGTTCGACGGGGGCGCAGTCATCGGTCAGTATACGTCCTGATCCGCTAAAGGCCTCTACGCGTGTGCTCGCCTCAGCCGTCAGCGTGCCGAGCACGCCTTGCGCGTTGGCCGCGTTGCGGGCAAAATCCTCGATCCCAGCCGCGGACTTGGTGCCAATGACGAGGGTGGCATTGCAGGCTTGGCACGAGAAGGACATCCTATAGCGGGAGGAGCCGTTGATAATGATGGGAAAGCTGTGGGTAGATACGCCGGGATCTATGACAAAGATTACCCAATAGCGATCACCTCCCACATCGACCCGTTCCGCCGTCCTTAGAAAGGACGGGAATAGGTGAACCCCAAGAGGTCGGAATCAATATCATAGGATCCAGGATAAACCGGATTCACGCCAACCGCAGGCGTGCGATCATCATAAATACTGTAGGTATAGGCCACATCAATGGCATGAATGCCGGACTGAAAACCAAAGCCGAGACTGATGGCATGCCGATCTGCATCGGGAAGAATCGGCGAAAGCGTTCCATCAGGGATGGGGGTTTCGAGAAAGGTGTACCCCGTGCGGAATACCCAGCTATCCGAATACTGCCAGTCGCCACCCACGCCAACTCGGATCGTGTCTTCCCAATTATTGGGAATCGTTTCTTGTCCGCCGAGCAATGGCTGGTTGTTGGCCAAGTCGATTTTAATGTTCTCGTTCGAGGACCATTCAAGCCATTCAAAATTGGCTTCGACGCGGACGGTATCCGAAAGCTCTACGCCATAACCAACGCCGATGATATTCGGGAAATCAATCTTGGTTGAAAAATCACTTTTTGGCGTCGTGCCCGGCACGATCGGTGCGAAAACATTCAGCTCGAAGTCGCCGTCATAGTCGACCTCATAGGAGCTGCGATACGTCAGTGCAACACGTTGCTTTTCGGTTGGGGTCCACGTGACGCCAACATTCCCGCCCACTGCATAGCCATCCGCATCGACGTCTGCGTCGCCGTCAGGAACGACGGGAGCGATGGCGGACCAAGGAAAGTATTGTGTAAAATCGAGCTGAGAATAAATAAAACTCACACCAACGCCGACGGCCACCTTGTCATTGAGCTGCATGGCTACAGTGGGATTTATATCAACCAAAGCCAAGCGGGCTTCGTAGATCGGGTTGGGTCTAAATGGAAGGTCGCGGAGATCCGTTCGCCCGAATTCAGCGCCTTGCCCATAGGGCGTCGTCACACCCAAACCGAAAACAGCGCCGGAATCGCCAAGCGGATATGAAACAAATATATTAGGAAGGGGTTGCCAAGGGTCGTCCGCCACGGCTTTTTTACCTGTGTCGCCGGCAGTGTAGGTGTGTTCCAGATGTGCAAGCGTTACACTCACAACAATCGATCCATCCTTCTGAAATGCCAGATTTGCTGGGTTGTGGGCTATCGCCGATGCATCATCGGTAAACACGATCGCGTTGCCCGATTTACCAATGGCCTCCGCGGTCAACGGCGGATTACGGTACCCATCCGCCAACAGCGCTTGTGTCAGTCCCACCGCGACCAGGCACGTTAAGGCCTTGAATGCATTACTGTTCATTCGTGTTGCCATCTTTAATCTCCGTATAGTCTCATTGGGTGATTTCAATTTAAAAGCACGTCCTTCGCAATCGTTGCGCTTATTCTGTTGTAATCAGTGGGCGGAGTCAACATCTCGTTTAACACGCCTCCAATGAAACTCACGATCCAGATCGAAGTTATTGAACGGATCGAACCTAGCGAGTAAAATGCGTGTCTTAAACAATGAATGCATACCTGCATTTGCTCCCCTACTCAGGAAAGGATGTTTATCTATATGAGAATACGCTTCATATTCGCATTGGTTACATCCTGAATCGCACAGGATGCTGTTGTAAACGAACCCGATCTCAAGAACGATTCTCTAGATTTGGCCGAAGCAATTCCCGATGGCACAGACGACGACGTCGAAGGAGGGGATGATGACCACGAAGACGAAGGTGGTGACGAGGACAATGACGCGGCGCTGAACCTATCTCAACAACAACGCCTTCAGCGACTTGCTGAAGCGAGTGGCCGGTCAGAGTCTGAAATATTGGAGCTTCGTAACGGGGGCGAAAAAGATGGCGAGGGTAAGCGCGGTTGGGGCGTCATCGGCAACTTCAAGGCCGAGTCGGACAGAAAAAGGTCGCGTTCTCCCAGCGTCGCCACGCACAGGTTAGAGACAATCCTGCGGCGTGAGGCAGACGCCGGGATTCGAGTTTAGCGAGATCACGCTCCTGCCCCTCGGCGACGCGTTGTCCGGGAAGTAGAAAAGGCATGTCACGACAGGAATCGTGTCTCGTACTCAAGGAAGACAGAAACGAGCGACATTTTGAGCCTGCCCAAAA
>JBLHHU010000215.1:0-6110 GCA_047615735.1 Kiritimatiellia bacterium
TTTGGCATGAGGTCCTCCATATGCTAAGCTATATCGCTTAGTATATTAGGCCAAAAAAAGTGTATTGCGACAAAAAAATGAAGAATCTGCCTGAAACCTGACACCTGCCCCCTGACCTCTGCGCCAAGGGACCCAATGCAGGCGTGGTGTCGAGCAATGGCTTACGGGGAATCAATCAGCGCGAGGAAATGCCATTCGTTGGCGCTGCATCACAAATTCCGCGCAGGCGTTGCAGGGCAAAAGGGTGGTAGAGTCGCCCTTTTCGCGATTGGAACGGGTGTGACCTGTGTGCTACTCTGAATGCCATGCAGCAGCGAATGTTTAAGAGGTTGCGGGGGATGACTTCCTTGGAGCGACCCGTGGTCGCCCTGCTGGGCGTGCTATTCCTGTTGGCAACGCTTCCGGTGTTTGCCGCGACCTGGCGGGATTTGCGCCCCTGCGCCTGGGTGCCAAGCAAGTACAATGATGGCGATAGCTTCCACGCGACCTGGCACGGGCGCGAATATATATTCAGGCTCTATTACGTCGACACGCCTGAGTCGGACTTGAGCCTCGAGGAACGCGTCAAAGAGCAGGCCGAGTACTGGGGTGTGGCGCCAGGGGATATTCCCGCGTTGGCCAAGGCGGCCACCGAGTTTACAGAAAAATTTCTAGAAGACGGCTTTACGGTGTATACGCAATACGACACGGCGCGCGGTCGCAGTAAGCTCAAGCGATATTATGCGATGATCCGCGCCGATGACATGTATCTCTCCGAGGCGCTGGTTGGCGCGGGTCTCGCGCGCATCTACGGCAACTGGTCGCCGATGTTGCCGGACGGGACCACCGACAATAAATACAAGGCACGCCTGCGGGCCGCTGAGCACAAAGCGAAGCGGGCAGGGCTTGGTGCGTGGTCGCGCGAAAAACCTAACGATGCAGCGGGCGCATCCAAGGTGGTGAATGCCGATGTTGTGCTTGATCGGCCCGCGGTGCTTTACTCTCTCGACACCCCCCCCCGGGCGTTGGGGACCTTGTCGAAAGGCACGACGTTATTCGTAGCCGATAGCGATACACCCAGCATGATCCGCGTACGATACGTGCATGAAGGGCGGACCATTGAAGGGCAGTGCAGGCGTCGTGCGCTCGCCGCCGTTCTGCCGTAACATTGCCCTAGCGATGTGCCATGCGTGTTGCCGGCGCACGCGATCGCTTGACCGTTGCGCCTGCCGCACCATTCCGCTAAAGTCTGCTCATGTCTTCACCCCACTTTCAATTATCACTGCCTGACTGGGTGCCGCCGTATGTGGCGTCGCTTCCCGACCACATCCAAGACGCATCGGCCCGTATGCAGGTGGCGATTGCGCTGGCGCGCCACAACGTCGACAATGGGACTGGTGGTCCTTTCGGCGCCGTGATTTTTGAGCAAAACAGCGGTCGTCTTGCCGCTGTCGGCATGAACCTTGTTGTCAGCGAGCATTGCTCGCTGGCACACGCCGAAATGGTGGCCATCATGATGGCGCAATCCGCGCTCAAAACGTACGACCTTGGACGCGCCGCTGGCGCACCATACCAGCTGGTATCGAGCACAGAGCCTTGTGCCATGTGTATGGGGGCCATCCCCTGGTCTGGCGTGCAGAGTTTGGTGTGCGGTGCAAATGACGCGGATGCACGTGCTGTGGGTTTCGATGAAGGCGAAAAGCCTTCAGATTGGCAAAGCGGCTACCGGCGGCGCGGCATTGCGGTTGAGTGTGGTGTTTGTGGCGAGGATGCTGCTCGTGTTTTGCGTGACTATGCTGCGTCTGGCGGGGACATATACAACAGTGGCGCGTGAGATCGCTTTAGGCGGGCAGCGGCCAGCTTCCGGTTGGTCGGGGCGATATAGAATGAATGGACGAAACGCATGTGGCCGCGTATATAGGACAGTGCATATAGGTCGCCAGATGGCCACCATCGCGTAAAAGCGTGTCATGTCAGGCCTCCGCCCCACCAATAAATGTGTGGGTACGTGCGTAGTAGTGAGTGATATGGGTGTACGAAAGGGATTGAATACGGTGAATACAGAGCGAGAATTATCCGGGCACACGCAACCGTTTGCCGTGCTGGGGCACCCCATTGGGCATACCCTTTCCCCTGTCATGCACAATGCGTCGATACGTTCGCTTGGACGCGATGCCATCTATTTGGCCTTTGATGTGGCGCCCGAACGTCTATTGGCTGTCTTAACATCCATGCGCGATATGGGCTTTGGCGGTGTGAACCTTACGGTGCCGCTTAAGGAGGTCGCTTTCGAGGGCTTGTCGGATCTAGACGAGACCGCTCGTCGATTGGGGGCTGTGAACACCGTCGAATTTCTCGAGAGTGGCGGATTGCGTGGGCACAATACGGACGGCACTGGATTTCTGAAAGCCGTCGAAGAGAGTTTTGGTGCCACCGTTGACGGCAAGCGCGTGTTCGTTTGCGGAGGCGGGGGCGCCGGCCGTGCCGTGGCCTTGACCTGCTGCGCTGCGGGGGCTGCCCGTGTGGCCGTCAGTGATATTGACGAATCCCGCGCACAGAAAATTTGTGATGAGATCGCGGCCCAGTTCCCTGGCGTTGCTGCTGCGGTCGTTTCTGCCAGCGAGGCCGCATGGGTGTCGGCCGGTCAGGCGGCGGATCTGATCGTACAGAGCACGCCCATCGGGATGAAGCAGGAGGATCCATCCGTTCTGCCTGCTGGGGCTTTTCGCGAGGGGCAATGGGCATTTGATTTGGTCTACATGTATCCGCGCACGGCGTTCATGCGCTCGGCTGAGGCGGCAGGCGCAAAGGTTGCGAATGGGCTGGGGATGCTCCTGCATCAGGGCGCGCGCGCCTTCGAAATCTGGACAGAATCCATGCCAGACGTCCCTGCGATGCGTGCAGCGCTTGAAAATACCGTCTACGGAAAGGATGCTTAATGATTCCGCTCGTTGAATTTGTTGAGATTTCTGGGTTCTTGCTGTTTTCGTCGCTGGTTGTCCTTGTTTTTGGGGCGAACATCGGAAGTTTCCTCAATGTTTGCATTTATCGAATTCCGCGTGATGAGTCCGTGGTGTCACCGGGGTCGCACTGCCCGACGTGCATGAAGCCAATCGCCTGGTATCGTAACATTCCGATCCTGGCGTGGGTTTCGCTGCGTGGGCGGAGCGCTTGTTGTAAGACGCCGATTTCAGCGCGTTACGTGCTGGTCGAGGCACTCGTCGCCGTGCTGTTCCTGCTGGTTTGGGCAAAGTGGGTCAATGGCGTTACGCCGCACAATTGGTTAATGTTAAGCGGCATAACGGACGTTGGGTTGGTGCCCGTTTACTGGCTTTTCGCTGCGGGACTTGTCGTTGGCACCTTTGTTGACTTTGAGCATCTGATCATTCCGGATCGCATCACGCTCGGCGGCATCGTCGCGGGTGTTCTGTTGAGCGCGTGGGTGCCGGCGATGCACGACATGAGTACCATTAAAGGGGGGCTGTTTTTCGCAGCGCTCGGCGCCGCAGTGGGCTGGGGAATTCTGTGGGCCGTTGCCATGCTCGGGTCGATGATCTTTAAGAAAGAAGCCATGGGTTTTGGGGATGTAAAACTGCTTGGCGCCATTGGGGCGTTCATTGGATGGCAAGGCGTGCTGTTTACCATCTTCGCATCGTCGCTCTTGGGCTCAATCGCCGGAATTAGCCTGGTCTGTTTTAAGAAAAAGGAAATGCAGAGCCGGATTCCGTTCGGACCTTATCTGGCCTTGGCGGCGCTGATATGGGTGATGTGGGGGCCGGGATTGACGGCGTTTTACGTCGACTTGATGATGCCAGATTTCTCGAATTTATAAGGCAGGATCCGTCCCTGCGTGTATACTTAAATGAGCAACGAATTGGCGCGTAGCGTGAAAATGATGAACAGCAATCGATATAATATGATCGCGGTGTGTGTGGTGTTTGGAGCGGCGCTGTGTGTCACGGACGCTGTTGCGACACGTGGTAGTTATGATCGCTATCAGCCCATCGTCGATCGCGAGCCCTTTGGCGCCTTGCCTGTAACGCCTGTCGCAACCGGCCCTGTCGTCGTTGTTCCGCCGGAACCGCAATTTGACGCGGACAATCCTCCCAAGGGCGCGTTCATTGAAACCTTGCGGATCTGTGCAATGACCGAAACCGATTTCGGATTGCGGGTTGGCATCGTTGACATCAAAACCAAGCCGCAAACCGTCTATTTTCTTTACCCAGGTGAAGCCGAAAACGGTATTAAGGTGGTTGAAGCCGACTATGCTAACGAGCGCGCGCTTCTCCGTAAGAACGACGAAACGTACTGGTTGGGCATGAATGATGTCGGTGCGAATACAGCGCCTAGGGTCGCGACAAAAACACCTGCAAATGCAGGCGCCAAAAAGAGCAGCGTCACTAAGCGCATGTCTTACTCTGATCGCTTGAGTCGACGTCGCGAGTTGGAGTCCGCTCGTATGGAAGCGCTCAGAAAGCCGGTCGAAATCAGTGGCGAAGCGTTGAAAGCCCACATTCAAGAGATGCAAATGGACGCCATTCGAACCGGGAAACCCCCTCTGCCTATCCCGCTAACGCGAGAAATGGATGACCAACTGGTACAGGAGGGCGTTTTGCCCGCGGTAGAATAGATCGTTAAAAAACACTTGTGCCGCCGCGTTCATAAGTCGTATAATACAACAATAAGGCAAGCCGATTTGCCGAGAGATACAATCGTAAAGGGGACTAAAAGACGCCCGAGGCAAAAAGAAGAGAAGAACCGAAGATATCTGTTGACGCAGACCTTCGGTTCACGATACGATCTTAAGCAGTCGATAAAAAAAGACGTGAATTTACAACTAACGAACCACTCAGATAATGCAGATGGAGGTCGAGACGATGAAAAAGATACTAACAGCGCTTACCGCAATAGGGGTCCTCGCCGGAGTTGCCTTGGCCGAAGACGTAACCAGCGTCAATGTTGTCGGTTATAAGAAGCACACTATGGAATCCGGTAAATTGTATCTGGTCGCAAATCAGTTTCAGAGCATCGATGGAAATCCAGTTACAGCCGAAACGCTCATCGGCGATCAACTCCCCTTTAATTCTCAAATTTTCTTTTGGAATTCGAAAAAGGCCGGCGGGCCAGGGTATGATTCCTCGGAGCGAATAAATATACCTGGTTTCTTGGTTGGCTGGGATGAAACGCTCGAGTTGGACGGCACGAAGGGCTTCTGGGTCAGCGTGGGCGGCGAAACCGGTATCACTTATGAGGTTGCGTTTTTGGGTGAAGTGCCGCAGATGGGTTTCATTACGAACGTTATCGCAGGCACGATAACGATGACGGCTTACCCCTATACGGCAGACGTTTACTTCACAAACACGCAGCTCTTCGCCCAATCCGAAGTAGGCGATCAGATGTTTATTTGGGATCCGCTTACTCAATACACAAGCTATTCGTTTATCAACATACCCGGATTTCAAGTTGGTTGGGGCCCAACTGCGGATGCTCTGATCCTCAGGCAGGGTACTGGCCTCTGGTATGACCGAGCCAGCTCAAACGATCTCGAAATTGTGGATGTTCGTCCATATCTCAACTAAATCATAAATCTTAAAATTAACGAATAATCGACAAAAGATAGAGAAGGTTACTGAAATGAAAATTGCAAAATCCCTTACATTTGGAATCGCAGCCGCGCTCGCCATGGTGGGCACATTGAATGCGGACGTTAGCTACGCTCTTGACAGTAGCGCAGGCGTGTTTACGTCGGGGGGCGCTCTCCCTGCTAATCAATGGTATCAGGTCTGGTGGAGCGCTGATACGACCACGATTTTCGACATGAACGCGGGTGATATTCAAGTTAGCACCGCAGGATTTACGACCCTTGGTTCAGTTGACCCAGCATCTCTAAACGGTTCTGGCGACTATCTGGTTCTTCAAGGTGGAACACCTTTCGGTGCAGGCTTTGCTGGAAGCACAGTGAACGCGACCGTCTCGAATGCTGAGGTCGGAGGCAACAATGTAGACCTCGGCACGATGTATGCCATTTTGTATTACGACACGTCAGGGCCCACAGCACCAACCGTAGGGGCGTCGGCAATGTTCTCGGAAATCAAGCTGGTTTCAACCATGCTTACTTTCCCAAATGGTGG
>JBLHHU010000216.1:0-6065 GCA_047615735.1 Kiritimatiellia bacterium
AAAAGAACGGCGGGCACGGCGGGATGGACTGGCTGATGCTGTGGCGTATGATCTATTGCCTGCGCAACGGTGAAGCGCTCGACCAAAGCGTGTACGACGCCGCAGCCTGGTCGGCCGTCGGCCCGCTGAGCGCGACATCAATTGCCAAACGCAGCGCCTCCGTTGACGTGCCCGATTTCACGCGCGGACGCTGGAAAACAACCCCGCCACTGCCCATCGTAACATGAGAACAACGTTTATTATCGCGTTGATGATCACAGCAGGAAGCGCCATGGGGGGGCGAGATCTAGAAGGCATTGCATGCCGCTCGGTGCATCTCGCATACTCGGCGCCGAAGAGCACCGTGTTCTACAATGAAATGACCGTTGAGCAATCGGCCGAAGGCAGCTACTTCATGGCGTGCGGCTTCCGCATGGGCTATTTCGGCATCCAGGAACAGAGCAATGGGCGCAAGGTGGTGCTCTTCTCCGTGTGGGATCCCGGCAATCAGAACGATCCCAAAACCGTCGCGGAAGATCGCAAGGTTCGCGTGTTGCACCATGACCCCGACGTGTTGGTCAAACGTTTCGGCGGTGAAGGTACGGGCGGCCAGTCGTTCTTCGAATACGACTGGAAAGTAGGCAAACGATACAAGTTCATGGTCAAGGCAGAGCCGAACAAAGATCGGACCGCGTTCTCAGGATACTTCTATCTACCGGAATCCGACACATGGAAGCACCTGGTGACCTTCGAAACCATCAGCGGCGGCGCCCCCCTCGATGGCTACAACAGCTTCGTCGAAGACTTCCGCCGCAATCGCGTCTCAACCACCCACACGCGCCGCGCCCGCTTCGGCAATGGTTGGATAAAGGACTTGGACGGCAAGTGGCAGGAACTGACCACCGCACGCTTCACCGCCGACGCCAACCCCGTATTAAACATCAACGCCGGACTCAACGCCGGTGACTTCTACCTCAGCACCGGCGGCGACATCACCAACGAGAACACCCCACTCAGAGACCACATGACACGCCCCGCCAACACCAACGGCGCACCCGTCCTCCCATCACAGCGATAACTTAAGGCACTTGGGCCATCACATTCATCCAGCCTCAGCGAATGGCTACTGTTGTTTCTTCAGTGACGTCCAAAGCTCGGTGACATCTCAGCCAACTTGTTTTCTTCAATCAGATCATTCAACAGCTCGTACAATCCTCCCTACCGTAGAATCCACATGAAGACACGCCATCGTTGGTAGCTTTCGCGCCTTTATCGCGACGGATCCAATCAATAAAGTTAAGTAATGATCAAAAATGGCATTTAAATGGTCTTTTTAACTTTTGTCCGTACTCGTATCCTACTTTCTAGGATCATAGATATGAGCATCGAACTAAACATACCCATTCACCCCACCCTGGACCCAGCATTCGTTCCCGCAGCCCTGTGGAACAAGGCATTTCGCGAGCGTGTCCGCACTGAGGCGTCTTCACGCGACATCGCATTGGCCCTGACCCGCCCCGATGAATCGAGCTTCATATTCAATACCCGCGTCCTTTCAGACAGCCCCGACAACGACGTCTTCAGCCTCCGCTATCTGGAAAGGTTTTTGAAGTTCTTGCTGTGGCAACGTGGTGCAAGTGACATCTGGATCTCAGGCTGCGACGCGCTCGCGTCGCGTCTGGGGATGATCTACTCAGCGACCGGTACACGAAAATTCGACGCTGCATTTCTCGGAGAGCGCATCTATGGGAAGCCGCTTGAAATACATGCCTGCGCCAGCCGGGACATACCACCGGCGCAAGAGAACAACACATCCCTGGGGCGCCATCTTGACGGCTGTCGCATTGGCTTCGACCTGGGCGGAAGCGACCGTAAATGCGCGGCGCTGATAGACGGTAAAGTGATCTTCTCCGAAGAAACCGAATGGAACCCCTACTTTGAAAGTGATCCTGAATACCACATACAGGGCATTCAGGCCTCACTTGAACGCGCCGCCTCCCACTTGCCGCGCGTGGATGCCATTGGCGGAAGCGCTGCAGGCATTTACGTGGATAGCGACGTACGCGCCGCGTCACTCTTCCGAGGCGTTTCGACAGAGGATTTCAATGCCAGCATCCGGCACGTCTTCCGTGATCTCCAGAAGCGCTGGAAAAATGTCCCCTTTGATGTCGCCAACGACGGCGAGGTCACCGCGCTGGCGGGCTCCATGTCGTTAGGCAAGAACGCCGTGCTCGGCGTCTCACTCGGCACAAGTCAGGCGGCAGGCTATGTCACACCCGAAGGGCGCATCACGACCTGGCTCAATGAGCTCGCGTTCGCGCCCGTCGATTACCGTGCAGACGCGCCGGTGGACGAGTGGTCGGGCGATGCAGGTTGCGGGGTGCAATACTTCTCCCAACAGGCCGTTGCGCGACTGGCACCCGCCGCCGGCATTGCACTGCCTGACGACATGCCCCTGCCCGAGAAGCTCGAATCCGTTCAGGCGCTGATGCAGAAGGGCGACGAATCGGCCGCACGCATCTACGATACCATCGGCACCTGTCTCGGATACAGTCTGGCGCATTATGCTGAATTCTGTAAGATTGAAAACGTGCTTCTCCTAGGCCGAGTCACCAGCGGAGATGGCGGAACGCTGATCATAGATCATGCCGAAAAGGTCCTCGCAACCGTGTTCCCGGAACTCGGGGAAACCGTATCGATCAGCATGCCGGATGAGGCACTCAAGCGTCATGGTCAGGCCGTTGCCGCGGCCAGCTTGCCGGAAATCAAGGAGACAGCATGAATCCCTTTCTAAACTATGTTGAAGGCATCCGCGACGGTGTCACAACGGCGCGCAATCTGCGCATCGCGCCCACCAAACGAGACGTCACCACATCCGACGCCAACGTCATGATCTTCTCCCCCCATCCTGATGATGAATGCATCATCGGCGCCCTGCCCCTGCGCCTCATGCGCGAGGCAGGCAAGCACATCATCAATGTCCCCATCACCTTCGGAAGCAATGCCGAGCGTCAAGCGGACCGCGCACGAGAACTGGCAGACGCCTGCGCCTATCTGGGATGGGACATCGCGCGCACGCCAGATACACTCGATGCGATGGACAGCACGGGTGTCGCTAGCCTGTTGACGCAGTTCAACCCCGACATCATTTTCTTTCCGCACCACGAAGACTGGAACGCACGCCACATATCGACCCACGAGCTGGTTGTCGAGGCGCTTGGCACGCTGGGTCCAGACTTCAGTTGCACCGTTATTGAGCACGAGTTCTGGCGCCCCATGCAATCCCCCAATCTGATGGTCGAAGTCGACGCCGCCTTACTGGCCGATCTCGTCGCCGCCACGTCCTTACATGTTGGCGAAGTGGCGCGTAACCCCTACCACCTTCTCTTGCCCGCCTGGATGCAGGATAACGTTCGCCGGGGCACCGAAGTCGTTGGCGGCCAGGGCGCCGCCTCTCCGGATTTCGATTTCGCTACACTCTACAGACTGCGCCGCTGGCACAACGGCGCACTAGAAGAGGTCCTTGATAGCGGCCTTATTCTACCCATCAGCTCAGACGCTCAAAAGGAATTCGCAACATGGAAGTAATCATTCAGACCGGTACCGACACGGCCAGCAAACGCGCCGCGAAACTGATCGCACGTTTGGTGCACGAAAAGCCGAACGCTGTTCTCGGATTGGCCACAGGCAGCACGCCTCTGGAGCTCTACCGGGAGTTGATTCGACTGCACAAGGCAGGCGACCTTGATTTTTCTCGCGTAACGACCTTCAACCTCGATGAATACGTTGGCCTCGAGAAGGAACACCCGCAGTCCTACCACACGTTCATGTGGGAAAACTTCTTCAGTCAGATCAACATTGCACCTGAAAACGTGCACATCCCTGACGGATTGGCTGCTGACATCCCCGCGAGCTGCGCCGCCTACGAAGCGGACATTGTTGCAGCGGGTGGCATTGACCTGCAAGTACTGGGTATCGGCAGCAACGGGCACATCGGTTTCAATGAGCCCACCTCCTCCTTTGCATCGCGCACCCGCATCAAAACGCTGTCGCAACACACGGTGCGCGACAATGCACGTTTCTTCGACGGTGACGATTCGCGCGTTCCTCACCATTGCCTGACGATGGGCATCGGTACGATCATGGACGCCCGCTGCGTGCTCTTGCTCGCGTTCGGCGAATCCAAAGCGATCGCGATTGCCGATGCGGTTGAGGGCCCTGTGGCGGCCATGGCACCCGCTTCGATTCTCCAGCATCACCCCAACGCTAAATTCTTCCTCGACGACGGAGCCGCATCAAGACTCACGCTGGCGGACTACTATCGATGGGTCTACGACGGCAAACCAGAATGGCAACGCGATGCATAGTGGTACGCCAATACTGAAAAAAAGGTCAGACATCGCAGCTGCCTTCCCGTGCCCGGGCCGGTACCTCGGCGAACACCCCTATGGCAGCGGCCACATCAACGACACCTACCGCGTGCTCTTTGATGACGCGGGCCGTGAGACCCAGTATATCCGCCAACGCATCAACCCCAATGTATTCCCTGACATACCCGCCCTGATGGAAAACATTGGCCGCGTCCTGCGCCATTTGGAAACGAAACTGGATGGACCATGCGACCGTGCCGCCGAACGACGCATCCTCACGCTGATTCCAACCATCGACGGCGCGGATTATCTTCAGGATGCAAACGGCGACGTCTGGCGGACTTATGTGTTTGTGACCGACGCGCGCGGTGTCGACGTGATCGAGAACACCACCCAAGCCTTCGAAGCGGCCAAAGCCTTCGGCACGTTTCAGAGCCAACTGGCGGATCTGCCCGGACGTCTGCATGAAACGATTCCGCAATTCCACGACACCCCGTCCCGCTATCGGGATCTGCTCAGCGCCATCAACGATGATAACGTCAACCGTGCCGCATCAGCGAGGGACGAAATTGCCTTCGCTCGTCAGCACGAATCGCTGACGACGCTGATCATGGATCGCATCGCCTCAGGAGCCTTGCCGGAGCGCGTCACGCACAACGACACCAAACTCAACAACGTGCTGCTCGACACGACCTCACACCGTGGTGTGTGTGTGATCGATCTCGACACGGTCATGCCCGGCTCCCCGCTGTTCGACTTTGGCGACATGGTACGCAGCATGACCACAACGGCAACAGAGAATGAGCCCGACCCGTCCAAAATCGCGATGGACGCCACCTATTTCGAGGCCATCGTCAAAGGATATCTCGAAAGCGCGGGCGGATTTTTGAACACAGAAGAGAAAAGCCTCTTGGCCCTATCCGGCCCATTGATCACCTTCGAAATCGGCTTACGCTTTCTAAGCGACTACCTGCGCGGCGACACCTATTTCAAAACCGATCACGACACCCAGAACCTGGACCGCTGCCGCAAACAATTCAGAATGGTGCAGTCCATGGAAGCCCAGTCCGACCTCATGCAGACGATTGTCGAACGCTCTCTATAGCGTCATTTGAGCGGTTCGGAAGAAGATTAACCACCCGCTACGCTAGAGACACGGAGGCACGGAGGTAAGAAGAAGGAGATTAACCGCAGAGGTCGCAGAGAGCGCAGAGGACAGAAGAAATAGATCTATGTCACGAGAATCCGTCTGTGGGCTAGCCCACAGACGGATTCTCGTAATCTGACCTCTGCGTCCTCTGTGACCTCTGTGGTTAACCTCTTCTCTGTGCCTCCGAGTCTCCAGCGCAGCGGGTGGTGAAGATCTTTGGCCTATGGGCATCTAGTGCACGCGTATCAATTTCCGCCATAACGGTGGGCGGAGGAATCGATGCGGTGCAAACGTTGGATGAGCGCGGGCAGGAGTTGTTTTTTTCGACTCACGACGCCATCGAGTTCGTAGACGCCATCCTCCACTTCAGGGAAATCAATAGCCTCGATCAATGCGTCATCACCAGCGACCATTAGATAGCTTTTGTGGATGGTAATGTCGGTGATCATGAGGCAGGCGAAGTGAAGGTCACCTGCGACGGCGTACGCGTCGAGGGCCGACTGCAGTTCCTCGCGACGACGCCAGAAATGTTGCAAGCCCAACTCCTCGACCTGGGCAATCGACAA
>JBLHHU010000217.1:0-6061 GCA_047615735.1 Kiritimatiellia bacterium
CGGTGTCAGCACCGGTGCACCCGGCGCGGTGCGGACCGATGGGACCGAACGGCCCTAGACGCCGTAATGCCATTCGGCCGTGTTGAGCTGTTTGGTCGATGCAAAGCTGTATGCCTTGTCATCCAGGTTCAGCGTGACAGATGTCGGTGTGACATCGAAGCGAAGTGTTGCCTGCGGGTGGCGATCGCGCAGCACGTTGGCCAGTAGAAGGGCTTTTTCGGCGCCGTCACCTCGCGCGAAGTTCCAAACCTCGTCGGGCTGCGCGAGACGCCCGTCTTCATCATAGATGGATTCGGAAGGCAGGTCGTTAAGGGTGGCGACGACGGAATCATCATTTTGGGTCGACAGCGCCGTGATGGAAACCGGGTTGCGCGTCAAACAGGCCTGCAGAAATGCTTCCGGTTCGATCTGGTTCAGGTCGCGATAGGCATAGAACGCCAACTCGGCCATTGTGTTGGATTCACGGATGATTTGCAGACGCTCGATCACGTCCTCGCGTGCCATGTCGATATCCAGGTTAAGCGGCGCTGCGCCGTTCTGAAACTGTTTGGTGTTCTGATCGGGCAACTGCGGTTCGATGTGACAGAACTGTACCAGCGTCTCAAGCGCCTTTTCTGCATTCATGCAATCTGACGCGAAGCGGCCCTTGAGTCGCTGAACATCGTCTCGGTTATGAATGTCGACGGGCTGGTCTTTGATGAACTGTTCGAGGTCGTTCAAAATCACGCGGCTCGGCAGCGGCTGGCAATGAAACTCTTCTGCATCGATTTCATCCATGAGTTTTGCGCGCGTATTGTCGGTCATGCGGTAGGAGCTGTTGCTCTCGTAGGCCAGCACGCGGTCGACCGAAATGTAATGGTCGACGCCGTGACGTGGCCAGCGTAACTGGAAGCATTCCTGGATGTCGCTGTTGTGCCTAAGGAAGTTGCCGAGGACTTCGGCGTCAAGCGTGGTCGAGAGGAAGACGCGCATTTGTGACGCGAAGCGTTCGTAGGCTTCGGGTCGAATCGTGGCTTCGGGGTAGATGGTGTGGATGATTCCCGTTTCGTGCGCGATCATGGTAACGCGCTCGTTCTCCAGGGCGCGACGCGCTTGCGCTGATAAAGCTGTGCCGTTGACCCACATTTTTTTTGTGACCAGGCGCCGATTGTTCGTCAGGACGCCGTCATTTATATCGATGAAGTTTTGTGAATGCAGCGGCGTGGCCATCAGGTAAATGTCCTTGAGCGGGATCCGCGCAATGATGAACAGGGCGGCGGCATACAGGGCCGCCAGGGAAACACATTCGCCCGCGCCGGTGTGGTAGTTGGGGCGATGTTTGAAGGCGTCCATGGATTCAACGGTTTCCGTTTTCCAGTATGGAATGACGTTGCCTTCGTATTTATCCAGACCGAAATGGGTACGGATATCGATGTCGAAGTAATACTTGTCGCCTTCGTAACCGAAGAGCGCGTTGGAGCGACCCAGCGTATCTTCGTCAATAAACGACGCAAAGCGTGCTAGCTCACTTTCTTTCGTGGTCAGGCCCCATGTGTCTAAGTCCAGATTGAACTGGTAGTGATCCATGATGAACTGTTTCACGCGTGTGATGCGGCGGTAGGGGTTCATGCGCTCCAGTCCGGAGAACCATGGGTCGTCACGCCACTTCCAGATACGCGGCGACATGATGTTGGCGAGCACCAGGCTGTAGATTAGCTCGGGGAAGATAAACATTTCCATGTCGGAAAGCGTGACGGCCGAAGACCTCCGAGCCAAGATTTTTGCTGTTTCGCTCATCGTGTAACTGTCTTTCGTGCTTGGTGTATTCTGCCGTGGATGCGGTCGAGCATGCGTTTTGCAGACGTGCGTAATGGAGTGTATGCCGGTGGGGGCGTGGGTCGCCTTCCGTTGTCAGACTGCTAAAAAGTTGTCATTCCAGTCGACTTTGGCGCAAGTAAAATCGCGGAGAGCGCCATGCAAGGCTCCTCTGGAACTGCAAAACGTGGTAGCTTCTGGGTTTCGATCATCGGACGAGGTTTGGCCTGAAAACGAATACACAGAACGAAATTCGGCAATACACGAAGCTGCTGCGTCGCTACCTGCGACAGCACCGCGGCCGTGTTCTGGCCTTGTCGGCGGCCCTCTTTGGCGGGGTTGGCTTGCAGCTGCTCGCGCCTCAGATTCTGCGTGATGTGATCGATGGCGCCTTGGCTAAAGATGAGCTCAGTGGTCTCGTCCGTTTGGCGCTGGGTTATCTCGCCGTGGGCGTCGGTGCGCAACTGTTCTCAGCATTTGGTGCATGGCTGGGGGCAGACATTGGGTGGCGTGTGACCAATCGTCTGCGCGAAGAATTGATGGACCATGTGCTACGCCTGGATATGGGGTTTCATGGAGATAAGCCGCCCGGGGAGTTCATCGAACGCATCGACGGCGATGTCTCAGCGCTGTCGACCTTCTTTTCAACCCTTTTTATTAGCATGGCCGGTGGAATGATGCTCGGCGTGGGCGTGTTGGTCCTACTGTGGCGGGAGCATGTATATGTCGGTGCGGCCATGACGGTCTTCGCGCTCGCGTGCACGCTCGTTCTTTTTCGGATCCGTCATCTGGGCGAAAGCAAGGCCGTGGAGCAGCGCGAGGCCAGTTCGCAGCTGTTTGGATTTCTCGAAGAGCGACTTGCAGGTATTGAGGACATTCGTGCCAACGGTGCTGGCGCGTTCATCATGGACGGGTTCCTGCGCACGAATCATCGATTTTTTCATATCACGCGCATCGCGTGGATACTGCGTTCAGCGATCTACGTGATTGCGCTGCTATTGTTCGTGTGCGGCGACATCCTCTCGCTGGGGCTCGGCGCCTGGTTTCAAGCGCAGGGTCTGATCACGGTGGGTACGGTCATCCTCATGTTTCGCTACACAGCGATGTTGCGCGGCCCAATCGAGATGGTGACACATCAGATTCAGGACCTCCAACGCGCCTCAGCAAGCCTACAGCGCATCAATGAAATGCTCTCTGAGCAGAGTGCTATTGTGGAGGGCGCCGGCGTGACATGGTCCAAAGACGCCCCCGCGCTGAATGTTTCGAATCTGACCTTTGCTTATTCCCTCGGCAATCCCGTGTTACGCGACGTCTGCTTTGATATCGCGCCTGGGCAGCACTTGGGACTGCTCGGTCGAACCGGCAGTGGCAAGACAACGCTAACGCGTCTGATGAGCCGTCTGTACGACCCGCAAGAGGGCACCATCGTGCTGGGCGGGCACGATATTCGCGACGCGCGGCTGTCCGAGTTGCGTCGCCACATCGGCGTCGTCACGCAGAGTGTTCACATCTTCAACGCGAGCGTACGTGACAACCTGAGGCTGTTTGACGCTGACGTTCCTGACGCACATATTCGCGATGTACTGGAACAGTTGGGGCTGGCCTCATGGCTGGCTGGGTTTAAAAAGGGCTTGGATACGGTGCTGGACGGAGGCGGGCGCGGCCTCTCGTCGGGTGAGGCCCAGTTGCTGGCTCTCGTACGCGTGTTTCTGCTCGATCCCGCACTCGTTATTCTGGACGAACCCTCGTCGCGCCTGGACCCGCATACGGAGGCGTTACTGCAAAAAGCCATGCGTGCGCTGCTGCATGATCGCACCGCTATTATCATTGCGCATCGCCTGGCGACCGTACGCCACGTGGACGACATTCTCATTCTGCACGACGGATCCGTTGTCGAACACGGTAAGCGTGAGGCGCTTGAACGCGATCCGAACTCGCGCTTTGCACATCTGCTCAAAAGTGGTCTGGAGGCGGACCTGATATGAAGACATTGCGACTCATTTGGGGCCTCATCAAGTTTCAACCGCGTTTGCACATCGCCAACACACTTGTCTGGTGTGTGCTGCATACGTTGCCACTTGTTGTCGGGTTGTTGATGCGCGACTTTTTCGACAGTTTTTCCGACGGTGCCTCGGCGGGATTGAACGTGTGGACGGTGCTGGCGTTTCTTGCGGCGACCCAAGTCGCGCGTATCGGCACGCATATGCTTGCGATGTGGCTATGGTTTACGCAGGAACTGTCGAGCTGTGCATTGCTCCGGCACAACATGCTGTCTTGGATTATGCAGGGGCCGGGCCATCGCCGTTTGCCTCAGACAAGCGGCGAAGCGATCAGTCGGTTTCGCTCCGACGTGCGTGATGCCGTTTTTTATCTCGAGCGCAGCGTTGAAATTGTCGGCCAGCTTATTTTCGTGGTCGTCGCCTTCGGTATCATGTTTCGAATCGATTCCAATATTACGCTGGCCGTTATTTTCCCTGTCCTCCTGGTGATGTTTGTCACCGGGCGTCTCAGCAAGCGTATCCGCGAGCTGCGCGTGAAGAGTCGTCGAGCCGCCGGTCAGGTGACGTCGTTCATTGGCGAGGTGGCAGACGCGATGCAATCGCTGAAATCGGCCGCGGCAGAGCCTTCGGTGATGCGCCGTTTTTCGAAACTGAATGAAGACCGGCGCTGCGCCGCGGTTAAGGACGTGATCCTGGGCGAGGTCCTGCGTTCGGTCAATGCGAACATGGTCAATCTGAGTGTTGGCGTTGTTCTGATTCTGGCCGCAGGTGCCATACGCGATGGACGTTTTTCGGTCGGCGACTTCGCGCTCTTTGCTGCCTACTTGCCGCCGTTGACCGGTGCCGTGGCGCTCGTAGGTCAAATCATGGCGCAGCACCCACGCACGACCGTTGGGCGCCAACGCATGGAGGGTGTCGTCAAGGGCTCGCCCGAAGGCACACTCACACAGGCGGCGGATCTACATCTCGACGGAAACTTTCCGCCATTACCTGAACCCCCGCAGAACGAACACGCCTTGGATACCTTTGAGGTGCGTGACTTGAGCTATACATACCCTGGTACGGATCACGGGATTCATGAAATCGATTTGAATATTAGCGGTGGTAGCCTGACGGTTGTCACAGGCCGCGTCGGATCCGGCAAAACGACCCTGCTTCGCTGCCTGTTGGGATTGCTTCCTCGGGATACCGGCGCTTTAACGTGGAATCGTGTGCCCGTCGAAAACCCCGCCGACTTCATGGTGCCGCCACGCGCGGCTTATACCGCGCAAGTGCCGGTACTGTTCAGTGATAGTTTGAGTAACAATATTCACATGGGCCATCCCGTGTCGCCCGACCAGCTTGACGAGGCGCTGGGTCTGGTGGTGATGGGGCCTGACGTCAACAGTATGGACGAAGGCACCGACACCATGATTGGGCCACGAGGCGTCAAGCTCTCGGGTGGGCAGAACTTGCGCACCGCCGCCGCGCGCATGCTGGTGCGTAATCCAGAACTCTTGGTCTTTGACGATCTGTCCAGTGCGCTGGATGTGCATACCGAGGCCACGATGTGGAATCGTCTGTTCGACCGCGCCACACGAACGTACCTCGTGTCGTCCCATCGCAAACCCGTTTTGCGCCGCGCAGATCACATTATCGTGCTGAAAGACGGCCGCGTGGAAGCCGAGGGCACGCTGGACGATCTGCTGGCGACCTGCGAGGAAATGCAGCGCTTGTGGCGCGGCGACCTCACCTAGCCTGCATACAGTTCTGGGAAGTTGCTATGGGGTTGTTGTACGCTGAATTTTTCTTGCTACAAAGACGTGTGTCGTGCAGCTCGAAGAACCCACGCTCGGGTCACTATGTTAAGATTGACCGGAGTGCAGGGAAGATTCTAGCCCACAAGTCTTCCGCGGGACTCTGCAAGGGCATTCCCGTTGCGAAGAAGAAGTCTTACTGCTCCTCTACAATCCTGTGGATGGCGATGTGTCCTCTCGTTCATTGCACTATATGGGACAAGCAGTACCAAACAGTTCCTGATACTGCTTGCGCAGTTATGAAAGTGGAGCGTGTAGGTCATTGTCGTGTTGCCAGTAGCAAAGAATCTCATCCACCTTCGCCATGTCGATGCGTATCTCGTCAACCATCGACAAGCGGGGTCTGTCCCGAATGGCACTAGTTTAAGCCTTTTGGCATGAGATAAACCTTTCTTGGCGTGCCATTAAAAAACGAATGACGAAATACCCAACTACCCAAAGAAATCCCAAATCCAAAAGCCCCAAAAGAGG
>JBLHHU010000218.1:0-6058 GCA_047615735.1 Kiritimatiellia bacterium
AATCGCCCTGGTAGCTCAGCTGGATAGAGCAGCGGACTTCTAATCCGCAGGTCGCGCGTTCGAGTCGCGCCCGGGGCACCAATCTACGCCTTCGCTCGTGCCTCGCTTCTGGCGTCGATGGGCTGCGCCCTACGCCTTCGGGCTCTTGACCAAAGTCGGGGGCCTGCCCTTCTGAATGGGAAATTCACGATGTATCGGAGAGCGCCTAGCTCATTCCAGAGCTGAATCTGCGCCCATGCTCCCCGTGCTCAGTGGGGCAACACATCTGATACGCCGCGATACATGGGGACGGGCTTGAAACACTGGTCGACAGCGTCCGCCCGATGCAGACTGGACATGTTTGGGCTGAACCGTACAACGATCGATTGAACTGGCGACATGTACGCGCGGGTTATGCCGAAGGTAGCTCCGGTCACCAATGGTTACTCGCCCTCATCGGCCAGATCAAGAACCGCTACGCGAGTTTGAGGAGCGAGTCGGAAGTTCAATTCTTGAAGCCGGTCCAGATGTGGCTTGACGGCTTCAATCAGCCCACGGCGCTTCGCGTCCAGCAATATCCCCAAGGTGCCCTTTACCTGCACGTCCAATGCGCTGGCGGTTCCACGTGCCAGGAGATCATCGATAATGACGATGGCGTCGTCGCTCTCGAGTGCCAGCATGAGGACCTCGGCCTCTCCCGCGCCAAGGTTTGAGGCAAGCGGCAGCGCTGCAATACTCCGGGGTTCGCGCACGGAAACCCAGTCCAAGACGCCGATGTCCGGCAGATCGATTCCTCGTCTCTTTCCCTCCGCCAACTCCTCGACTACTGCGGGCGGTATAATGATGCCGCCGAACAGTTCCCGAAGTACGTGCAGCAGGCGTAACTGGTGGAGGTATTGCAGCGGGGACGTATCGCAGATGGACTCAGCCAACGTTCAGTTCCCTTTCCAGGTCGGCTTTCGCGAGCTGGAACGTGTCAACGCCATAGTCTGCAATCTTTGTCAGGAAGACGCACCTTGGCATCCCTGCCAGCTTTGCCGCCGCACCAGAGGACAGTCGACCAATTTCATATAGCTTGACTGCGGCGGCGAGGCGGAGTTCTTCCGCGTACCTCCCTGGCTCGGTGTGTAGGCCGAGAAGGGTTCCATCTGGTATTTCAATCACCAAGCTGCTCATGGTCGCTCTCCACTTTGATTCTCAATCTTGCAGAGATTCTACATCACGGACGTGTGCTGGACAATCTTAAAGGATGCGATGGATTTAAAGCCGTGCGCGCTCTCCTGAGCGCCTCAGGCTATGACGAACAGTCCATAATGCCTGGTAGCTCCACTGTTCTTTTATACGGATACGTTAGAAAGATCTCGCTGGACTCCGTTGGACCAGCCTCGAGTGCTGTCCTGTGACTGAGAACGGCATCTGGGTAGAGCCCCCCCAAGATTGGATAGAGGTTCCTGCGAACAATTGTCTCGTCGGAATCCTCAAAGTTAGAGGTGTATACCCGAGGACGCATCTTTCGCAACATTCCAGACTTCACCCATCGGCTGATCTTCTTGGATTCAGTTCCATCGGCTGAGGCAAACACTATCTCTGGCAAAGTCTCAAGCATGGGATCTTATCTCCTCTCACGTTCTGGAAAATATATTCCCCTGTAAGGTGCAAGGCATCAAGTATTTCGTCGAATAAGCGACAAGTGTCGAATATTTGCACGTATAATCAGGTGGTTCGTCAGTTATGGCGTTTTTTTGTCGTCCTACGTGATCGTTCGCGGTTGGGACCACGCACTAGATATAGTAGCTTACAATGGTCGTCTCAATGTACACCTTGCGTTTCATCCCGGCAGATTAACACTCTGCCCTTGTTCATCAAGGACGGCAAAGCGACTTCTAATCCGCAGGTCGCGCGTTCGAGTCGCGCCCGGGGCACCAATCTACGCCTTCGCTCGTGCCTCGCTCCTGGCTTCGATTGGCTTCGCCCTTGTTCCGCTCGTGCCTCGCTGATGGCCTGTCCCGAATGCCGCTACTTTAAGCCATTCGTGCATGGTTACTACGCACGGTTAAGAATTTCACAGAAGGTCGCGAAGGACACGAAGGAAAGATCCGGCGGAGCCCGCCGGGCTCCAAAGTTGGAGACTTAACCCAACCCATACCCTTCCCGGTGGAGCCCGGTGGGCTCCACCGGCAGCAGTGATTGAGCCTTTGCGTTCTTCGCGACCTTCTGTAATTGGTTTTAGAATTTGATGCTGGAACCCCTTAAAGTAGCAGTATTCTGGCCTGTCCCGAATGGCCTTCTTCCACGCGGATTCATCCACGCGTTACATAACCACGTCGTAGTGCGTACTGCGTCCCCCGCCGATAGATAGAAAAACGTCTTGCCCGACAAGATCCCGTAGGTCGCGTGTCGCAGTAGGTTTGGACGCCCCTGTAATCGCCATGTACTTCTTGGTCGTCATTCCCCCCTCAAAGCCATTCGGTCCTTCTTTGAGCATGCGCTCGAGCGCTTTGCGCTGACGCAAATTCAGCGTGTCCTGAATACGATCAAAAAGCTTCACTTTCTTCATCGTGAATTCAATCTCACCTTCAGCCTGGATCTGGGCGGTGAGCGCTATGTCTGCAAACCATGCCACCCATGCAGTAACGTCTGTCGAGCGCTGGGCCGTTTTGAGTGCCTCATAGTAAGCCTTTCGGTTTGCCTCAATGGATCGCGACAGACTGAACGCGACGGGTCGACCAATCCCCTGTGCCAATGCCTTCTCGGCCAACGCCCGGCCGATGCGACCGTTGCCATCTTCAAAGGGATGAATCGATTCGAAGTAGAGATGCACAATGGCTGCACGAACGGCCGCCGGCCCCAGTGCTAAACGGCCTCCCGGAGCAGTCGCGTTGAACCATTCGATGAAACAACGCATCTCAGACGGAACGACAGATGATGGCGGAGCTTCAAAATGGACCGCTTCGCTCCCGAACGTTCCCGAGATAACCTGCATCGACTCGGCGTGCGTACGCCAATCACCCATTTGGACCCCGCGATTGCCCGACATCAACATGCGATGCCAATCGAATAGCACCTTCTGGGACAGCTTTTCCTTGAACGTTTGGCGAACACACACAAGAAGCTCAGAGATGCCCAAAGCCCGACCATCGGAGACCTGACGCGGGACCCCACTCAAGCCAAGGTTCTTGCGTATCGAAGACATGACATCCGGACGGCTTAGCATTTCGCCCTCAATCTCAGATGTCTTGATCGCCTCTTCAACCAATAGCTTCAGCGCCTGCTCTGTTTGGTCGTCCTCAGGCAGCGCGGCCAACATGCCATCCACGCGCCCAATCTTCTCCGAGAAGCGATGCAAAACGGCCTCAAAGTCACTGGTCCCATAGTTAAACTTAGGCCAGTCAGGCCGTTGCCAGTTGTACTGCATGAGCCGATTAGAAGTTATATTCGGCTCAAAATCAACATGTAAATGATTCGAATAACAGTCAAGATCGCCTCGCAACACCCCGGCCCGCAGTTAGACCAGGTCGGCGAGACACCCCTACACCGGCTGGGATAGACGTTTCAGGGCAATGTATTGCGCGACCCCGGAGTTCCATACGGTGCCAATTTCGAACCCGAAATGGGTAAGCGTTAAGCTTGGCGTCACAGAAACCCAGAGCGCGCTCCGCGCTGCAGAAAAGCGGTGACTCCGTCTCCGCACTCCATATTTTCCGCTCCCATATGGAGTGCTCAGACGAAGTCGGAGCTTTGGATTCGCGCGGAGCGCGCAGCAGACTTGAGGATCTCCTGAGCTTAACGGTTACCGAAATGGCCGACCTAAGCACCCAGAGCACCTGAAAATGGAACCCACGCCCTTAAACGAGAATAACTTACAATGGTCCGACCCGGAGTGGAGTGACCCGCAGTGGACGCTCGCTTAGGCGATGAAGAGAGTGCGATTAGGATCTGTAACCCTTTGAGGTCGTGGTCGTGGAACTTTTGCGATAGAACGTGACCTCATATGATTGAAAATCTGATCTTTACGGCGAATGCAGTGGCGCCGATTTTTGCCGTCATATTGCTGGGGGCGTTCTTGCAACGCAGGGGCTTTCTGACGGATGCCTTTTCCCGAGCGGCGACGCAACTTGTCTTCTATGTCGGGCTGCCGGCGCTCGTCTTCGTCAAGGTCGCCGAGACCGATTTCGAGACACTCTTCGATGTCGAGAGCGTGCTCAGCGCGAATGTTGGCACGGTGCTGATCTTCCTCGTCGCGTGGGGGCTGGCGGCCGTGGTCAAAATGGATTTTCATTCGCGCGGCTCTTTTACGCAGGGCGCCTTCCGAAGCAATGTGGCGATCTTTGCATTTCCTGTCATCTACAACGTACTGGGTGATCGGGGGCTCAGTGCCGCCATCATCATCCTGGCCTTTCTGATGCCCATCTACAATGTCTTCGCGGTCGTCGTACTCGCTATTCACAGCAAACATGAAATCCGGCCGAACTGGGTGCAGTCGCTGTGCAAGATCATCACGAACCCATTGATCATATCGGCCCTGGCGGGGCTGGCGCTCAGCATGATGCAGATACGCTTGCCGTCCTGGCCGCAAGCGACATGCGAGTCGCTCGGAAGCCTGGCCTTTCCGCTTGGGCTGCTGTGCATCGGGACGAGCCTGCGCTTCAAGGACCTGACGTGGTCGCGTGACCTCGTCCTGGCGGTGGTCCTGAAGAACATTGCGGCGCCCCTGATTATGATGGGTGTGGCCTGCCTCATGGGCGTGCGCGGCGATCTGCTGGTGGTCCTGATGCTGATCGCGGCCAGTCCTTCGGCCGTGGCCGGCTTCATCATGGCCGCGGCCATGGACAACGACGCCCGACTCGCGGCGGCGATCGTGGTGGCGACATCGGCCGCGTCTGTGGTGACGGTTTCGGTCGCTATTTTCTGGCTCAAAAGCTGTGGTTTGATTTAAGCCCTATTCGGGTCACGGCCTATTCTTGTTGTCGGAATCTCGACGGCTTGCCCGCCGTAGCGCGCAGCGCGTAGGAGGGAGTCTCGTACTCCAGGGAATTGGGCAACTGCGTCGGTTTTGAATGAGGAAGGGAACGAAGAAGAATTTACCACGGAGGGACGGAGGTCAGAGGGGCGGGGAATCGATTATGATTATGATTCAGTACCATCCGATAGGCCACAGAGAAAATTAACCACGCAGTACACAGAGGACGCAGAGCCGTCTTCGCCCTGCGGGCTACGCCGCGCCAAGGGAGAGGTCGCTAGAATCCGTCTGCGGGCACCACGCAGACGGATTCTAGCGACATAGATCTATTTTTTCTTACCTCTGTGTCCTCTGAGAACTCTGCGGTTAATCTTTTCTTCAGTGGTTTGAAATTCTGCAATGCAGCTTGAGTACATGGCATCAGAAACATTAGGAAAAACGCCTCTTTCGTGCCCGATATTCGGTCCTATGGGATGCTAGTGATTATGATTAAGATTAAGAGGGGGAGGGAAGACGACGGGAAGACGACGGGACAGGCCATCTGCGTGATTGGAGGAAACGTTGACACTACACGAATTTTTGATCTAAATCGTTAGAAATGAAAGACTTGAAGAGATCTGTCACTGAAGGGCTTCCTGCCCTGCAGGGGCTCAGATGGTGTATCACTTCGTATATGACACCTAGTTGTGCGGAGTAAATATCGAAAGTGTCGTACGAAATATACTTGTAAATGGGTGTCGGCGTGGTATACCGTTAGTCCATGCAGTTAAAAAGAAATCTAAGTCGCAAGATTGCTGAATACCTTGAAGTGTTTCCGGTGGTCGTCTTGCTGGGGCCTCGTCAGTGCGGCAAAACAACGCTCAGCCGCATGGTCTGTCCAGATTGGGACTATTTTGATCTCGAGCGAGGTGATGATTTTGACCTGATCACACGCGATTACGCATTTTTCTTCAGTGAACATCCAGAGTCGACAATCATCGACGAGGCTCAGGTTTCTGAGGATCTGTTTAAAGAGCTGCGAAGCGTTGTCGATATGAATCGCGACCTGAAAGGGCGCTATCTATTGACTGGGTCAAGCTCTCCAGAACTTAGAAACAGTATTTCGGAGAGCCTTGCCGG
>JBLHHU010000219.1:0-6058 GCA_047615735.1 Kiritimatiellia bacterium
CCGTCGATTCGAATCCGCACGACGGATCGATCCGCCTGCGGTTCGACATGGATGTCGCTGGCGCCGTCGCGAATCCCCGAGCTTTAGCAGCGGCACGCCATCGGCGTCCTCTGCCACGAGGTAAGCGACACGCATTCTGGATTGCTCGATCAAGGACTTGGCGAGCAGATCGCGCGTGGACTGAGGGCTCTCGAGGGATAGAGGGACAGAAATCTCGCGAGCTGTCCCGCCGACCCCTGCGTGGTGACGGTGGCCTTGCGCTGTTCCCCACGATCAGCGATCCAGGTCGAGACCGCAGCCCCGACGAGCATAACGTCAACGCGAGTCGCTATTTGACGTGTGGCTTTCATAGTTTATGTTACTGCCTACCCCGGCAGCTCAAGACGGTGAATGCCCCACTTCAACCTCGCCCGATTTCTCATCATCCACATTTGGCGCGAGCCCCTCGCTGGATCTGGGCGCGACGTGAACCCTGTTTCTACCATTTTTCTTGGCGGCATACATGGCCAGGTCAGCACGCTTAATCAGCATTTTCGGCGTTTCACCCTTGCCCCAATTTGCGACACCGATGCTGGTCGAAATCTGAAGGGCAGGAGAGCCTTTCTCGCCGACAATTTCAAAGCACGTGTTTTTCAAGAGTCGATCAGCGACAATACCAACGGATTCTTCGCCGGTTTCGGGAAGAATGACGGCCATTTCCTCGCCGCCATAGCGGTAGGCAGTGTCCACGTCGCGTATCGAGTCCTCAATACACTCCGCGATGCGCCGCAGCACCTCGTCGCCGCGCTGGTGTCCTAAGCGGTCATTGACACTTTTAAAGTGGTCGACATCCAGAATGAGTAGGCTGAAAGAGGTGCCATAGCGACTCGTACGGCCAATTTCCAAGGTGAGTTGCGTAAAGAAGTGTCGCGCATTGAAAAGCCCCGTCAGAGCATCCGTCACGCTGAGTCTGCGAAGTTCATCCACAAGCGCGTCGCGTTCCTCACGTAAGCGTCGGTTCGTAAGGGCGCGTTCGATACGCGCCCGTAGCTCGTTTAAACGGATTGGTTTCAGAAAAAAGTCAACCGCCCCAAATTCAGCTGCGGTCGCGTAATTGTAGCGATCCTCGGCCCCGGTGATGAGTAACACTTCAATGTGGAATTCGTCCGCAAGTTGGCGACAAAGGTCCAACCCAATGACTTCGCCAAGGTTGATGTCGACGATAGCGATTTGGGTGCTGTTATTGCGGGCCGATTCAAGGGCTTCCTCAGGCATACTCGCCGTGCTGACCTGAAAACCATCCTTGCTCAGTACTTTCGCAAGAAATTCACGTATATGTGAATCGTCATCGACGACCAGAACCCGCAGTTTACTGTTTTTTTCAACCTGATCACCCATCGTCGGCTCGGCTTTCAAATGGGAAAAACATGATATTCCCGTCGAACATGCCTTGTTCCTTAATAAGGTTTAACCGGCAGGGAATCCGGCTACGGCACCCTGCACTTGTCTAACGTATATAGGGCATTGACTCAAATGCCGAAATTATTTCGTATGAAACGTAGTCAGAAGTCTGCGGGATAACAAGCCGTTAGTTGTGATAAATTCTCAAACGATGATACAGAAAAACCTAATCCGTACGAGCGAAAGTCGCAGACAATGTGCGTGCACATGGTCGAAAAACATATCCTAAATCCACGCCCCATAGCGAGCTCGACGTCAATGCGTTGATCTCCAAACCTGTCACATTCGAAGGCCGAGTCTAAATCATGAAAACCTTGGCGATTTTCTGGTTCGAGATTGTCAAACTCCCCAACGGGGCGAACGGTGATTAAGTGACGATGCTCCATGTCTGCAATTCGCAGTCTCGCTCGAATTATCAACTTCATAACGATGAACGCGAGGTCGCACCGTTCGATTTCAGTAACCGTTAAGCGTAGGCGGTCCTCACATCTGCTGCGCGCGAACCCAAAGCTCCGACACCGTCGGAGCATGCTATTGGGGAGCCGAAGGGCGTGGATCTTCTTTGTTTTGGATATGCGGTACTACGCGCCTCTTCACGCCTCTGTGCCTCCAGCGCAGCGCATTCGCGTCAACTTAAGGAATCGCGGCATGCGCCTATGGCCTGAAAGGCCTACATATACTAGCCCAGGGCACCGCCCTTGTTTTAGCTCACATCTTTCGCGCTCTTAATTTGGAGTGCGGCGGCAGAGGGCGAGGATAACGAGCCCGGCGACGCCGCTTTTGCAGCGCCCGAGAGTCACGACCGCAGCTTCGTCCAAGTTTCGTGTTGTGGAAGTACGTATTCGTTTACCATTCACCACAGCCCCTGAAGAAAGGCGGTGTCGCCGGGTGAACTTGCCCTGCACTAGAGCCTCGTTCCTCGGCACGGTGCAGGGCAAGCTCACCCTCTGCCACCGCACTCCAAGTTTCCTATTACATATAGCGTACTTCAGCGCTATGGGCGGCTCGAGGGCCTTAAGTTGACGCGTATGAGCGCAGCGGGTGGCGATCATCTTCTCCAGGGACTGGAATTTCAACAATGCAGCTCGGGCTCACGTGCGCGTGGCCTTCGACGTTGATGTTTGAGGAAAGAAAGGTGTAAACATTTTAGTGGTTTTGTGTTTCGGAGGCGTGGGACCGGTATGCGTATTGGGATTGCTGTGAGCGAGGAAGGGTCCGACGGCTATGTCGCTGCGAAAAAAAATATGTCTTCTGGGAGCATCCGCTGTGGGCAAAACAAGCCTCGCGAGGCGCTATGTGCACACCATTTTTGATGATGCCTACCACACGACCATCGGCGTCAAAATTGATCAGAAGGACCTGGAATCCAATGGCCAGCAGGTGCGATTGATGATCTGGGACATTGAAGGCCAGGACGCCTCACAAAAGGTACGAACGTCTTTCTTGCGTGGATCAAACGGCATTCTTTACGTCGCGGATCGCACGCGGCGCGTCACACTGGAGACCGTCGTTGAGTTGCGTCAGCAAGTGCGCGACAATGTCGGTGATCTTCCTTCCGTTTTGGTGCTCAACAAAGCCGACTTGAAGGATGATTGGGATATTGATGAGAATGCGGAAGCCATGCTTCGTCAGGACGGCTGGATTCTGGTCGACAGCAGTGCCAAACGGGGCACAGGCGTAGAAGAGGCATTCCGTTTGATTGCGGACAAGATATTGGAGGTCTGATTATGTATGTTCTCGAGCAGCTTAGCGGCTCTGATTTCCGACCGATCGGTAAAGCACCGGATTGGTGCACGGAAATTTATCCAGAATCCAGTTTCGATACGCCCGTCATTTCGCCGGCGGAACGTTTCCCCTTTCTGGAGTATTTTCTCACTGGGGCCGAGGCCTTCTGGCAGAACAGCGGGGAAGGCGTGTTTCGTTCACCCAACTGGATCGAGACCGGACCGGATGGCGAAGAGCGCTATCTGGATGCCCTGGCTTTCAATGTGGGCAGCAGCCATATGCTGATCATTAATCTGCTGGGCATCGGCACCACCGAGCGTCAGACCCTCTTGCAGAAAAGTCGCGAGACGGAGGTGGCTCTGCAACGTGACGTGGCTGAGGCCAGGCGTTGCGCAGAGGACCTCAAGCGCGCTGCCGGCGGTGCCGTGCCGAGTGTGACCGATAAGACGCTCACCGGATTACGCGATCTCTTCGATGGGGATCTTGCCGACTCGGACATCCTTGCGTTTGCCAACGCCATCGCCGTCCGGCTCTGCAAGAGCGCGGATACGCTGAACCCGGACGACAGCGATGCGCTTGCGGCCTCCATCGGGGACGCCGTGCGCGTCAACACAGAGGCGCATCAGGCCCTAGGCAATCAGTTGCGCGATGACACAGCCAAATCTGCCGCCTTCGGACAACTATTGTTCCAAAGCTGAACCCGTCAGAGCCTGCAGAGGGATAGGCCCGAATACGGCTATTTTAAGGGGTTCCAGCATGGTGCACCTCGATTTCAATGTCCAACAACCAACACGGAAATCATAGACGTTATAGATGCTCTTTTGAGTGGCGGGGGCAAGGTCACACCTCACTGCCCCGGCGCAGACCACAGGCGTAAGCCATCTACCTCGTCGAAGTGGCGGTCATACGTCACGAGGATCGCTCCGGTTTCCATGCATTGTGCGGCAAGCCAGACATCGTTGATGGGGATCGGGGTGCCTTTGGTCTTCAGCGCCTGCTTGACGCGACCGAAACACTCACCGGTTTCGCGAGATGCCGGCAGAACTTCAACCGAGGGTTTGGCCAGAAACCGTTCAAGCACTCCCACGTTGTCGGCATAGCGATTGCCCCCACGGAATCCGGCTTCCAGTTCCCCTATGACGATCGCCGAGGCATGGACACAGTCGGCTCTGGCCACCGCATCCAAAACGTTCACATCGCCCAGGAAGAGGGCCGTGAACGCGTTGGTGTCAAGCAGTACAGCACTCATTTCCAGTCGGCCTTGTCAACGACCTCAAGATCCGCTGTGGCCGCTTTGAACGAGCCCGCATCCTCTGTCGTCCAGATTCCGCAGAACTCGGCGAAATCAGGCCGATGGTCTGCAACGGGTGATGGACTGGCTCCAACACTTACCGCCAGGAGTTCCTTAAGCGTCTGGTTGAGACTGCGGCCATCCCTTCGCGCCTTGGCTCGAATCCTCTTCTCCACGACGGCATCCAATGCATGTATGGTTAGCGTGCTCATGGGCCCAAACTCCTTGATGTATAAGTGATCTATTACGATGTAAATATACATCAGAGCAGATCAACATGCAAGCGCAAAAAGGGTTCGTGTCGCCAGGTTGGCGGCGCAGCCATGCCCGAATGGACGCCTTTCATTTCTGCGGGGATTTACGCGCCTGCAAGGGCCAAGTCTCTCCCTTGGGCGTTCTTCGTTCTTCGTTCGGCGTTCTTCGTTCGGCGTTCGGCGGAACGAACGAGGAAGGGACAGGCCAGGAACGAGGAAGGGACAGGCCAGAATGCCGCTAACTTAAGCCCTTCCAGCGTCAAAATCTAAAACCATTTACAGAAGGTCGCGAAGAACGCAAAGGCTCAACCACTGCTGCCGGTGGAGCCCACCGGGCTCCACCAGGAACGGTATGGGTTGGGTTAAGGCTCCAACTTTGGAGCCCGGCGGCTTTGCCCAGCATCGTGCTGAGGGACGAAGCTCTGGTGCAGGGGCTCCGCCGGTCTTTTCCTTCGTGTCCTTTGCGACCTTCTGTGAAATTCTTAACCGTGCCGTAGTAACCATGCACGGATGGCTTAAGTTAGCGGCATTCGGGACAGGCCAGAATGGCACTCAATACGCTGGAGATAGAGCGGACGTTGCTTCTCGCCAATCACAATGCGCTCTGCCGATTCGTTGACACGACACGTGATCTCTCGTTGTCTCACGCGGTCTTTTGATGACCCTAGTTGACTCTGAATGGCATCGCACGGAAGCGCACAGGCAGGCTACACCAACGTCAACTCACGACCTGCACGCACATAGACGGGGATCTGCTCCAGCGGCGCATCGGCGTCGAGCGTCTGCCCGCCCTCATACGGCTCGCCCGTCCAGGCATCCTGCCACGTGACACCTTTAGGCAGATAGACGCTGCGTGAACGGAGCCCTTCGCTCAGAACCGGAGCCACAAGAATATCGGCCCCAAACATAAACTGGTCTTCGACCTCCCACGCCTGCGGGTCGTCTGGGAAGTCGACGAACAACGGTCGCATCGGCGGTAAGCCGCTGGTCTCGGCTATGTTCATCTGGTCCATGACGTAAGGTTTGATCCGCTCGCGCAGGCGAATCTGGTCACTGAGAATCGCGCAGGTCTCCTCGCCATAGCTCCAAACCTCGTTGGCTACATTCGGGTGATTCGGATCCGCCTTGCCTTCGTCGGCATCCTGCGTCGGCGCCGAATCGCGTCGCACGCCATGGACGCGCATGACCGGACAGAAGACCCCGTACTGGAACCAGCGAATAAGCAGTTCACGATAGCCGGGATCGGAAATATCGCCGCCATGAAACCCGCCGATATCGGTATTCCAGTAAGGGATCCCGCTCATGGCAATGTTGAGTCCCCCTGCAATCTGACGACGCAGTGAATCCC
>JBLHHU010000220.1:0-6018 GCA_047615735.1 Kiritimatiellia bacterium
ACCTTGCCTTTGGAATATGTCATCCACCTGGGTGACTTCATTGACCGCGACTTCAAAAGCTTCGATGTCCTGAATCCCATCTACAGCCAGCTATCCATGGCGAAGTACCACGTCCTCGGGAATCATGATTTTTCGGTCGCAGATGAATTCAAGGCGCAGGTTCCAGACAAAATGGGCATGCCTGCACGATACTACGACTTTGCCATTCAGGGCTGGCGCCATGTGGTGATCGACGGAAACGATGTCAGTTTTCACGCTCACCCAAAAGGCAGCGAAAAGCATGCCGCAGCAGCCCTGTACTACGAAACCAACAACCTCAAGGCACCCAAATGGAACGGTGCCGTTGGCCCCGACCAGCTGGCGTGGCTTCGAACGGTTCTGAAAAAGGCCGACGAGAACAAGGAAAGCGTCATTATTTACTGCCACTTCCCCGTCTATCCAGTGAACGGACACAATCTCTGGAACGCCGAAGAAGTCATTGCCCTACTAGAAGAATTTCCCTGCGTGAAAGCCTACATGAATGGGCACAACCACAAAGGCAATTACGGTGAAAAGAATGGGATTCACTACCTAACGTTCAAAGGCATGGTCGACACAGAACAGACCTCCTATGCCGTCGTAAAAGTAAGTCGCGAGCGGCTGAACGTCGTCGGCTTCGGCCGCGAAGAAGGTCGCGAACTAGAAATCAAGAAGTAGGCGCATTCGCGATTTCTGCGGATGACAGAACTGAGGCTGCCCTGTTTTGGCGGACACGCCGTTCGCTAGATGACGACCCACTGAAGCGAGAGGAGATAAGCGGCCCGTCTTCGCGCGCCGCTGCTACGCCGTGGCAGGCTGGAGCTTGCCAACGTTAGCATTACCTGTCTCCACGTCGTTTTAGTTGCCGCGATTCATGCGACGCCTGTGTGAGACTCAGGCCCTGAAAACCGGCGGAGCCCGCCGGGCTCCAGCCGTTTTGATAAAGAGAGAGGCGCCGCAAAAAGTGTGTCCACATTTTCAGAGTAGGCGCAAGCGAAGATTGTCTTCCGACCTTAGAGCGCCGTAGCTTTATCGGCTTTCATGGCCTTGTACGTCGTCTGCAGTGCTTCCAACTCAGCTTTCTGCGTCGAGACGTCAATCGTCGCACCTTCGAGTGTACTGCGGGCCTGATCCAAAGCCGCTTCATGCGCACGCAACACGGATTTCTTTTCGCGCAACGCCGCCCGGGCCGCATGAACGCCGATGTTGAATTGGGCGATCTCCCAACGCGCCACTTCCGCCTGCAAGACGGTCGCCGCTGCCCGGGATGCATCCCTTTCTTTCAGCACGACCGGCCGCTGTTCGTCCAGTTCAGCCAGCCGGGCCTCGGCCGCCTTGAGCGCGGCCTCAGTCTCAGCCGCTTCGACATCAAGGTGCGCCACCTGCTGACGTTCTTCGTCGGCTTTCTGGCGCAGGCGGGCATGCTCCTCATCGCGCTGGCCCAATGCCGCTTCGGCGGATTGCAGGGCCTCGAGGGCAAACTGCTGCGACTGAGTGGCCGTTTCAACAAGCGACTTGGCAGCATCGACTTCCTGGCGCTTTGCACTGAGACTAACGGCGGGCAAGTTTGTCGGGATAGAGGCCAATTCCTGAATGAGCCCCTCGATTTCTTTGAGCAAGGCGTCACGCTTCTGATCGGCAACCCCTAGGGCCCGCTCAGATTCTTCCAGAACCGTCCTCGCCGCAGCCGCCTGTTTGCGGGCTTCGCTCATGGGCCCATCGTTGCTGGCCAGCAATCCTTCGACGTCGTTTAACGACTTCACAGCCATGCCTAAAGCCGATCGCGCCGTGTCGCGCGCGTTTCGATGGTTGTCACGATTCGCAAGTGTCTCTTTGTGATCATTGTCCAGCTGTGTCATGCGCGCTTCATGTTTCTGCGCTAACGTCCGGGCAGGTGCCAGCGACGCGCGCGCATTTCTGAGACGCGTCTCAATCTTTGGCGGCACGGTGTCTAGCGGCCCGAGCACCGTGCCAGAAACATCGGCAACGCGAAGCGTGCCATCAAAGCTCCCGATCACCACCGTCTTATTGTCTGTGCCAGCCGTCACCTGCAGCGGCAGCGCGTCAACGGAGATTGCCCGCAGTTCCTTTCCACTTCCATCCCATATGCGGACCTTCCGATCGCGCCCACACGTCACCAATCGACCATCAGGGAAATAGTCAACGGCCAGCACGCCGTCACCATGCGAATTCCATTTTCGCGCTTCGCGTCCGTTATGCATACTCCACAATCGGATCGTTCCATCCTCGGAGACAGACGCCAGCATGTTAGAGTCACGGCGCCAAGCCAGCTCGGTGATCTGCCCCGAATGCCCTTTGAGCGCATAAAACTCCTGCAGGGTTCCCGCTTCCCAAACATAAAGGTTTCCGTTGCGGTCACCCGTGGCCAATAACACCCCATCAGGACTGTAGGCCACCGACGTGACCCATTCGGTATGCTTCTTTATCTTATGACGCTCCTCCCCACTGGCGGCATCGAAGATCCGAATGAGCCTATCTGTTCCGCCGATCACAACATCGCGCTGGTCTGCACTCACATCCGCTGACAGGACGGCATCGTAACCGGCACGGAGGTCCAGTAATCGTTCACCGCTGCGCGCGTCAAAGATCACGACGGCACCGTCCTTGCCTGCTGCACCGCCCGCGACGAGCAAGAGCTGGCCATTGCGACTGAATCGCACATCATAGATCGCGCCTTCAGGAAACGGCAGAACGCCCACCAGATCACGTGTACCGGAATGATGCAGAAGCACCTGGTTCTCTGACCCGGCGGCCGTCACCGGGGCCCACGGGTTGGCGGCCAATGCGATGATGGCATCCGCCCGTTGCAGGACATGCACAGCTTCGAGCGGCAGATCCACTGGCATCGGCGCCGGGCCTTCAGGACGGTCTAGACTGACATCGGCCTGCGCCAGTGCAGCAGACGGTCGCTTCGCGACGCGTGCGACGCTTGAATCCGTCTCAAGCAGTCCGCCTTCTATCCATTTTCGCACCAGCGCGAGCTCAGCGTCCGGTCGTTTGGACGACTTGGGTGGCATAAAGGGCTCTTCGGCGTGGGTCATCTGAAGGTAAAGAAGGCTGTCATCCGGGTCGCCCGGCGCAACGACCTGACCGGAACCGCCACCGGCCATAACCGCGCTCATGGTCGTCAGGTTCAGGCCGCCCTTTTCCTTATCAGGATTATGACACTTGAAACAGTTGTCCTGAAATAGTGGCCGAATATGGCGGACATAGGTAATCTTCTCTGCCTGCGCCGTGTTCAAAACGCCTGCACAGAACGCCAAAATTAAAACATAAAACTTCATCGTTTTCTCGTCGTGGTGCTTCAGTGATTAAAAATGAATTCTTTGGCATTCAACAATGCCCAGAAGGTATCTTCCCAGCCTCGCGTCGTATTCTCGGCGGCGGCGATGTAGGCAGCAATGTCATCGCGCTCTTTCGCCGTAGGATAGCGCGAGAAACTGGCAATATAGAGACTGTCTAAAAGCTGTTTCTGCGGCAGTTCGGATTTTGCGAGATGCAGCGCGACCTTGCCTTCCTTGATTTTCTGATGCGTTGCATTGCCATTGAGCAGATGCAGTGCCTGGGAGAGGTTCGGCTCCATAACCACTTCGCAGGAACACACCGACTCGCGTTTTGCGCGCCCAAAGGTGGTCAAAAAGTAGGAGGACGTCGACCCATCTGCAATCTGCACAGCGCGCGCGCCCTTGGGCAAGCCCTTGAACTTGTTCTGGGTCTGAGTGACCTGGGATATGCAATCGAGCAACACTTCGGCGCGGATGCGACGAATCGTGCCCTTGGCAAAATTTCGCGTGTCCGAGGCATTGCTTGCCGTGACACCAGTGCTGAGTTGATAGGTGCGCGACGCGCAGATATCACGCACCAGTTTTCGGAAATCATAATCGTAACTCACTAATTTCGATGCGAGTTCATCAAGCAGTTCGGGGTTGCTAGGTGGATTGCTGATGCGCACATCGTCGACGGGCTCCACAATGCCTTGTCCGAAAAAATGGGCCCAGATGATGTTGGACAGGTTGCGCGCGAAATAGGGATTCTCGCGAGCCACAAGCCATTCGGCCAACACGCGTCGGCGGTCGACGTTGCCTTTGATGTCAGGCTGCGCCCCACCTAGAAAACGCGGCAGCATGGCTTGCTTGCTGACAGGGTTCTCAACCTCCTGCGTATTGTTGTTCTTGAAGACCACTTTCTCACGAGGATCGTCTGAACCTTTACGACCGATTTGATTAAAAAATGCCGCGAATGAGTAATAATCATCCATTGTCCAGCGATCAAAAGGATGATTGTGACATTGGGCACACTGCATGCGAATGCCCATAAAGACTTGGGCAACATTTTCAGACGTTTTAAGCAGGTCAGGTTCTATCTGATAGTAGTTCGTCGGGGGATTTTTGAATGTGCCCCCACTGGCAGAGAGCAACTCGACGACAATCTCATCAAAGCCCACATTGCCTGCAATACGATCACGCAGCCAATTGTAGTAGAGCAGAGCCGACTTATAGCTAAAATCCACATTCGAGCGAATTTGAAGTAATTCTGACCATTTCATGACCCAGAGTTCGACAAATTCTTTTCGAGCCAGCAATGCATCGACCAAATGTGAACGCTTGTCGGCACGGTCGTCATTCAAGAACCCCAAGGTGTCCTGTTCTGTCGGCAATTGCCCAATCACATCAAGGAAGACGCGGCGCACAAACACCTCATCTGAGCAGAGCGCACTGGGTACGATGTGCATCTTCTGGAGCTTCTCATGGATGCGCTCGTCAATATAGTTATGCGGCACGACGCCCTCAGGCCATGTGTAAGTATCGTCGTCAGGCACGGCCAGCACCTGACCGCCTTCGGTGAAGGTCGCGAAGCGCGCCATGACGAAGGCCTCGCCGCGCTGCTGAGCCGTGATCAGGCCATCGACACTGACGGTGGCGGAGTTGTCATTACTACTAAAGAACACCGCAAGTGACGTCACATCGCGGTCCGTGCCGTCTGAATAGATGGCGCGCGCGGTCATTTGCTGGGAACGGCCCTTGCCTGCCAGCACAATGCGCGTGGGGTATATTTCCAGTGCGACGGGTTTTGCAACGGTCTCCGGATCGCTCGGTGCGGCAGCACGCAACCATCGCAGCAAGGTTTTGTTGTAATCGCTATCCTTGCTAAAGACCTCCCCACCCGTATGTGGCACCCCGCCGGTAATCTTCTGAATCATGAGACTCGCTTCCGGGCGAGCCAAATTGATACGCCGCCCCGCATACTCAACCGTCAGGCGCTTGTAGTCGCCCTCAGGATCGTAGCCAAAGAGTGACAGCATAAAGCCGTCCTGACCTTGGGCCGAGCCATGGCAGCTTCCTGTATTGCATTGGGCGCGCATAAAGACGGGCATGACATCGAGCTTGAAACTCACGGGGCGATCCTGCTCCGCCTTTTCGACCCGTACAGGCACATCCTGCACGTGCCCTTCAAATGTAACGCGCAGTCGTGTATCACCGTTCTTCAAGGGATAGAAAATGTTGGCTTCGCGTCGCATCAGCTCCGGCGCGTCGAGGGACAGGGTCGCAGCCCGGGTGACGTCGCGAGTTGTATTGTCACTGTAACGAGCTTGGACAACGAGCGATTGGTAATCGCGTGCAGTGCTGAGATGAATATTGGGTGGGAACACGTGCAATGCCGTGAGCTGCGCATCCGACGCGGCCATCGCAAGCGAGCCGATGAACAGGACGCCCCACCCCATCAATCCCAGACCGTGTTGTCGCGAGAAAGCGTTCCGCATCACATGCCCTTCTTGCGCTGCTGGCGTAGCTCTTCCAGACGCGAGAGCGGCTTCTTGGGTGTCGCGGCGGCGGGCGCTTTCACTTTGGCGATGGTTGTCGGCGCTTTGCTCGCAACTGTTGGGGCATCAACTCTGAGAACGCCGCCGGGCGCGATACTCTGACTCGCCTTTCCGCCCGGCGTGGGGACTTCAACATAACAGAACAGGTTCTTGTGCTG
>JBLHHU010000221.1:0-5955 GCA_047615735.1 Kiritimatiellia bacterium
ACCCAGGGCTCGACTGCTTTACCCGCAGTAGCATATGCCATTTGAGCGCACTGGAGAAATTGAGTGCGAAAGGAATCACTAGGCTGGCCGCCAGAAACCCAAGGTGCGTACCTGACAACATTCGACATATTTCTGAACGTCGCTCCACATCAAAAACCCCACCGACGCGGAGTACGAGGTAGATCAACAGGACGCTGACCACTGACCGAATGAGGAGTGAGGCACGGATTTTAGCGGGCTTCATGATGATCTACGTCGTTTCGGCACGCGATTTAATGAATCGAGCGGGCACACCACCCACAATGGCGTAGTCGTCAACAGACTTGGTGACAACAGCACCTGCGGCCAGAATACTACCCTGACCCACACGAACGCCGTCGAGAATCTGTACACTGGAGCCAATCCATACATCGCGATCAATCTGAACGCCGCCTTGGGCAACAATACCTTGTTTTTTCATTGGAATATCGAGGCGGTCGGTGCGATACGGACCACCGCCAATAATATAAACAAATGCCGCAATGATGGTGTATTCGCCAATGACCACATCACTACCCGCGCAGGCATGCATCAGTGTATTCATTCCAACCGTGACGTTATCACCGATGCTCAAATTCCCATCTTTACAGCTCAGTACGGCATGGCGACTTAAAATAACATGACTGCCAATGCGAATCCCCTCATTGGCGGACCCCTTCGCATCGAGCACCACATTGTCATCGATCACCACATTGTCACCGAGATGAATTTTGTGGCCATGACGAATCGTCACATTGCGTCCGAACACAACGTTTTGACCACTGCTTCCCAACAGATGAGGAAACAGCGATTTGCGCAGCAAAACACCCAGTGCGCCGGGCATGGCGGTGCAGAGCATCGTAATCAACTCATACTTAATAAGCGCGCCTAATCCAGACCGTCCCAACACCAATTCCTGATAGCGCTGCAACGAGGATTTCTTGGTATCGAAGAGTTGATCACGCAGGGAGGCGTTCTTATCTTCTGCGGCAGACGACGTCATGATGATAACCAGCCCTTCTCGATATACCACTGCGCGGTTTGACGGAGTCCATCAGCATCTGTAAAGCGCGGCTCGAATCCAAGCACATCGTGCAACTTACGCGTATCAAAACGTCGGTCCTTGGTAAAGAACGCGACCCGACGCTTGTACAACGGCGGCGAGATCCCAAAGGGTTTGCAAATGGCTTCGCAGACCGCCGCAGCAGCAAAAAGCGGTCCGGCAGGCAAGCGCCATAAACGAAACGGCTTCCCCAGCGTGGTCGCGATGATACGTCCCATCTCAGAAACACGCACAGCGTCTGGGTTTCCGCAAATAAACGGCTCATGAAGTGCCGCTGGGTGAACTGCGGCGAGCATCATGGCATCACACAAATCCTCAACATGGATGAGGTGATACCAGGTATCTGTGCGCCCCACGACGACGAAAACGGGCTTGGCTGCCATTTTGAACAATTTCAGCAAACGTCGATCGCCGGGACCGTAAATCGCCGCGGGCCGAATAATCGTAAGCGGAATATTCTTCGTTTTCGCAAACGTAGTGATCCATCGCTCGGCTTCCGCCTTGGTTTCTTGGTACGTGTCACCCGGTGCCCAGCGGTAGTTCTCGTCGGCAGGTGGCGAATCAATATGCCCATGTACGCCGACCGTTGAAACATGAACAAAGCGCTTCAAGCCAGGATTCGCGGCCGCTTCTTCAGCGAGACGCTTTGTCGCATCAACGTGCACCCGCTGGAAAATGTTCTCGCCCGCATCGCCTTCACGATAGGCCGTCGCCAAACTGAACACATAGGTGACATCCTTTGACGCCTCACGCACCACGTCCGGATCGTAAACGTCGCCGCGCACCCATTCAATATCGAGATCCGAAAGGGATGAAATATCAGAAGACGCACGCGCGATCGCGCGAACGTGGGCACCCGTGGCACAAAGCTTACGAGCGAGCACCCCACCCGTGAACCCCGTGGCTCCCGTAAGCAGGATTCGATCGCTGGACGTAATGGACGGCAGTGTAGATATCATAAGGTCTCGGAATCCACAGAAGTTGCGCTGGCTTTAAGCACGATAGGAGACCCGCATGCTCGAGTCAAACCGAGAAGGCGTGCCACACGTTCCAGAAAGCGTGACACAGAAACGCACTTCAGTTTTCGATGCAGCACCATAGGCCAGAAAAACTGAGCGTGCCGCTGCGTGACCTGCAACCCACGGGCAGCGAATACTGCCTCAATGTCGGCATGACGAAAGGAAATCCACGTCCGCGTGTTACCTTCGAGACGTTTTTTTAGACTAAAAAGCCATGGCGCCAAGCGATTAAGCAACGATTTCATTGGATAATCAACAATCACACCGTGCCGCGCAACACGCGCCATTTCGTTGAGCAATTCAGGCCAGCGTTCACAATGCGACAAGAGCCTGACGCTGACTGCAAAATCGAAACTATTGTCATCGAAGGGTAGCGCGATCACATTACCCGTCACGTAATCACATTTGCCAGCATCCACGAGCGTGGCAATGCGTGCACGGCACACATCATCACTCCCTAGAACCGTTACACGGCAGCCCAGCGCCAGAAGCGGTTCCGTCAATTGAGCGTGACCGCCCCCCACGTCGAGTACAGAGGCGCCGGGATGATCAGAAAGGCAACGCAGAACATAGCCTTCCTGAACAGAAAGCATCCAAGTGCCAATCGCGCCAGAAAAACGACGCGCGTACCCGTCGGACGCTGTTTCAACATCTGCGGTTTCTGGAAAGACAGTAGCGTCATTGACCGTATTCATCCGCGCAACCTAGCAGAAGCACGCCGTTGGGCCAATACGCAAGCGCCCCCTGCCCCTACGAATGCGTAACGCTATACGTAGAAAAGACATGCCTCCTGACAAAGTTCATGATATCCCTATGCATGACAAGGAGAGTTGCATGCACATCATCATCGCGGGGCAAGACCAAACCGAGACGCTTGCCAAAGCCATAGACCAGACAAGCGGTCGCCGACCAGAGCGTGCGGCCATAGACGGACGCATCGCAGAACAAGCCGACATCTTGGCACTCAGAACAGCGCAAACGACCACAGCCTATTTGGCGTCGTTCTCAACCTTGGCCTCAAATAAATCCTATGTTAAAACCGACACCTTTGCGCGCCCAGCCGCGGCGGGCACCCTTGGTCGCCTGAGTGACGCCATACGCCAGATTCTCTGGAAACTGTGTCGCTGGCAAGCCGACGCGAACGCCTACAAGCAGAACGCCATCAATCAACAACTCGCACACTACACAAAGATGGAAATTGAAGAACGGAATCGCCAAATTACGGAATTGCGCCAACGCATCGACACGCTCGAATCCAGAGACGAAAACAGATGACGCCACGTTTCGATCAACTGGTCGGCGGCTTTGCCGAAGGCGACGCCATTTCTCAGGAGGCCCGGCGTATGCAACACTTGGCGCGCGACGCTGGGTATGTAAGCGAGATCTTTTGCCCCCCAGAGCACGTATCCCCGGGCACAAAAGAGCGCTGCCAACCACTGGAAAACTATACAGCAGGAAGGTCGGACATTGTCGTCTACCACTACGGACTAGCCACACCAGCCGGTGTTACCTTTACGGATTCATCTGCAAAACGGATTCTACGCTATCACAACATTACGCCAGCCCATTTTTTCGATGGGTTTGACGATCGGCTGGCGGCGCAACTTCGCGAGGCGCGTGCCGAGCTAGACACCATGGCTGCATCCGCGAATAGCGTCTGGGCTGACTCCAATTATAACGCGGACGAAATTCGAGCCGCGGGGCGCCGCGATGTTATCACCGCACCCCTCTTTTTCGAACGCGATAAATGGGCCATCCCGCCAGATCCGAAAATACGCGCAGCGTTCAGCGTACCGATGACAAACTTTCTCTATGTTGGACGCATGGCGCCGAACAAAGGAATCGAGGACCTCATACTGGCATTTGCACATTACCACGGATCCATCGATGCCAATGCACGCCTGATCCTCGTTGGCTCCGAGGCCTCATGCCCACGCTACTACGCCATGCTACGTATGCTCGCAACACAGCTCAACCTCTCACACGTGTGCTTCGAAGGCTTCGTTACCGACGCACAACTCGCCGCTTATTACGAGCTGGCCGATGCCTTCGTAACGGCCAGCTATCACGAAGGCTACTGCCTCCCCTTACTTGAAGCGCTGTATCGCGACATCCCCGTTCTGGCACGAGCAACCGGAGGCATGCCGGAGGCGCTTGACGGTGCCGGCGCATTATTTGACGGTGCCACACCAGCCCAACTTGCGGAGCTGATGCGCTGTGTCGTACACGATGCCGCGATACGCGAGGAGATTGTCACCTCGCAGCAGCGTCGACGACAGACCTTGGACACATGGGACATGCAGGCCTCATTTCTTGAGCTCTTGGCGCAAAGCGGCATCGACAGCACCAAACCGATTCAGTAGTGTTCTTTTTCATAGAAGCGAAAACCGCCTTAACGTGGGGCCCTGGTAAATGAGTGAGTCGAAAACACCGTCAGCATTTGAAGTTTCGCTGGTCATACCCGTGTACAATGAAGAAGAGAGTATTGCTCTGCTTTGTGAAAAGATTCACGAGTCCATGCAGAAGCTCAAGTGCTCATACGAGGCCATTCTGGTCGACGACGGCAGCACCGATCGCACGTGGGCCTTGCTGCAAGAATTGTCGCAGCGTTACCCCAACCTGCACCTGATTTCCTTCCGCGCGAATTTTGGCCAAACCGCAGCCATGAGTGCGGGTATCGAGCACGCAACCGGCGATGTCATCATCACACTGGATGCAGACCTGCAAAATGATCCTTCAGATATCCCAATGTTACTTGAAAAAATGGCAGAGGGTTTCGATGTGGTCAGCGGATGGCGTAAGTATCGTAAAGACCCTTTCATCAGCCGCAAGCTGCCATCCATTCTAGCGAATGCATTGATCAGCAAGATCACAGGCGTCGCGCTGCATGATTATGGCTGCACACTCAAAGCCTACCGCCGCGAAGTCATTCAGGATGTTCGCCTGTACGGCGAAATGCACCGCTTCATTCCAGCGCTAGCCAGCTGGGTTGGCGGCAAGGTCACAGAGGTCGCCGTCAATCACCACGCGCGACAGTTCGGCACCTCGAAATACGGCATCAGTCGCACGTTCCGCGTGGTTCTCGACTTGCTGACGGTCAAGTTTTTGCTCAGCTACAGTCGTGGCCCGATGCAGATTTTCGGACGCCTTGCAGGTTGGTTTGCGCTATTTGGTTTAGGCATGCTGGCATTCATCATCTTCGGGCACTTGTCCTTCCTCGCGTTCGGCACCGCATTTGCCTCAGAATTGGTCAAGCGTCCCTTCTGGGTCATTACGTCATTCATGTTGCTCTTCTTCAGCATCCAATTCATTTGCATGGGCTTGCTTGCTGAAATCATGATTCGCACGTGGCACGAATCGCAGAACAAAAAGATCTACATCATTCGCGAAACACTCAAATCGCCTGCCGGAGCTGCGTAAAACCATGCAGGTCGTTGCGGACACGCATGTACATCTGTACGACGGCTACGACATGGATATGGCCCTACAGCAGCTATCGCAACGTCTGGCCGCGTTCGCAAACGACACAGGTCACCTTGCCGCCTGTCTCACGGAACGCAAAGCGTGTCATGCCTTTGAAACGCTTCGAGATGGCGCATTATCGCTCCCTGCATTTGAGATATCAGCAGGCGATGATCCATCGGTTCTCCGATTATCCGGCCAGCACACCCTCAACCTCTACAGCGGCTTTCAGATTGTTACAAAAGAACGTCTCGAAGTACTCGCGCTCGTCTGCGCCACGCGCATTCCTGACGGGCAGGACCTTGATGAAACGATAGAAGCCGTTCGCGCATCCGGCGGCATTCCCGTCTTACCGTGGTCACCCGGGAAATGGAGCGGAAGTCGCGGCGAGGC